>BADC01001018.1 GCA_000333435.1 Corynebacterium-like bacterium B27
AGCCGCTTCTTCGCGCGACGCTGCGCCTCGGCGACCGTTTCGAACCAGGGGTTCATGATCTCACTCTCCTCGTGATCACCGTTACAGACACCATATGACACCGAGTGCCAAAACAAAACGTCTCATCGCCGGAACAACTCCCCGAGCGCCGGCGCGATGTCGTGGAAGGTGCGGATGGCCCGGAACCCGCCGCGACCGATCCGGGCCAGTTCTCGGCCGAGCTCCACATCCTTCTCCCCGCTCGTGTCGAGCAGCACGTCGAGCCGCGGCAGCCGCCCGGCGAACGGTCTCGGGTCGGGCCCGGCGTTGTGCACGCAGTCGGAGAGCAGGATGACCCGGGCGTTGCGTTCCGGCACGCCGGCGAGCTGCGCCGCGGCCAGTTGCAACGGGAAGGCGATGTTCGTGAGGCCCCGCGCCGGGATGCGCAGCATCTCGTCGAGCAGCTCCATCGGCCGCACCGGGTCGCCGAGCCGCTGCAGCACCGCCGCGTCCGACCAGAACGCCACCACCGCGAGCGCGTCCTGCCCACCGGCGCCGAGCTCGGCGGCGAGCGCCCCCACCGTCGCCGCGGCCGTGCGCACCCGCTCCCCCTTCATCGAGCCCGACACGTCGACTGCCAGCACCACCGAGCGCCGCGCCCGCACCCGCTCCCGCACGATGATGTCCTCGTCGTCCGGCACCGGATGCTCGGCGAGCATCTGCAGGGTCTGGTCGAGGTCGATGTCGTCGCTGCCACCGCGGTACGGCACGCTCGCGAAGTGTCCGGCGCCGCGGTCGCGCGCCGTGTCGACCCGGGGCTTCGGCACCGAGAGCCGAGCCGCGATCTGCGCGGCGCGCGCCCGCACGACCGGGTCGAGCACCGCGTCCTCGTCCTCGAGCGGGATGAGTTCCGCCGGATCCTCGGTGAAGCCCGCCCCCGAACGGTCGGCCGGCGCGCCGCCGCGCCGCCGCCGCGGCCGGGCTGCGGGCGGAGCACCATTCCCGAT
>BADC01001017.1 GCA_000333435.1 Corynebacterium-like bacterium B27
ACCCAGCCGAGCTGCTCTCGGGTGGTGCCGTAGAGGTGCATGTGCCGCTTCGCGGCCATCGCGNCCGGGCCGGCCACATGCACGAAACCGGCGAGAGCGCCCCAGTCCGCTCCGCCCCCGACGGGCAAGGCGAACGACGTGCGGGCGGTTCGCTGGTTCGTGCCATAGGTGAGCAGCACCGTGCTCGCCAGCCCGCTCTCGATGGCCATCGCGGCGACGTGCAAGGAGAAGCCGCAGGCGCCGTAGTCGAGAGTGGTCGCGAAGGCGGGGTTGATGCCGAGCAGCTGACCCAGGTCTTCGTCGACGCCGGTGCGCCGGGCCGCGCGTGGCGGCTTGCAGGTGACCAGGCCGTCGATCTGAGCGGTGCCGATGCCCGCATCCGAAAGCGCATTGCGTGCCGCCCGCACCGCGATCTCGTCACCGCTCTCGCCGGGTATCTCGCCCTGCTCGGTCACCCCGACGCCGACGACCGCTGTTCGTGAGGTGGCCCGCATTCAGCGCCCGAGACCGATGACGCCGTCGGCGGCGAGCGCCGAGATCTCCTCGGCGGAGTACCCGATCGATCGGAGCACGGCTTCCGAGTCGGCGCCGAGGCCGGGCGGTGAGACGAATTCGCCGCCCAGCGCGTCATCCGGCTTCACCGGCGACCCGATGGTCGCGAAGTCCTCACCGGTGCGGTGCTGCACCCGCACCACCATGTCGCGATGGAGCACCTGGGGGTTGGTCAGCGCCTCCTCGACGGAGTTGATCGGCGCCGCGGGGACCTCCCCGTCGACGAGCGCCTCTTCCAGGTCGCTCGCCGTCCATTTCAGGAACTCGGCCTGCATGATGGCGAGCAGTTCGTCCTTGTTCGCCAGGCGATCGGTCGGGGTGGCGAACCGCGCGTCGTCGGGCAGGTCGTCCCTGCCCAGTGCGGTACAGAGGGAGCGCCACATCTTGTCGGTGTTCGCTGCGATCACGATCTCACTCCCGTCTTTCGTGGCGAAGGTGTTGTAGGTGGGGATGGAGACGTGCGCCCGCCCCTGGTGCGTGGCGACCAGACCACCGGTGAGGTAGTACTGGCCGAGGTAGGACAGCAGGCTGATCTGGGAGTCGAGCATGCTGACGTCGATGTGCTGCCCTCGGCCGGTTCGCCGCCGGTACTCCAGGCCACCGAGGGCCGCGATCGCGGCGTAATGGCCGGCGGTGATGTCGCCGATCGGAACGCCCGCCCGCACGCTCGGGCCGCCCTCGGCGCCGGTGAGGCTCATGACGCCGCTGAGCGCCTCGACGATGATGTCGTACGCCGGCCGTTCGCTGTACGGCCCGTCGGAGCCGAAGCCGTTGATGGAGCAGCTGACGATGCGCGGGTTGATGGCCACCAGCTCGTCGAAGGAGAGGCCGAGATTCTCCCGCTGACGTGCGCGCAGGTTGTCCAGCACGATGTCGGCGTCGGCGATCAGGCGGCGGATGATCTCCCGGCCCTGTGGGCTCTTCAGATCGAGCGCGAGCGACTTCTTGTTGCGGTTCACGGAGAGGAAGTAGGCGCTGTCACCCCCGAAGAAGTAGGGGGGTGTGCGCCGGGTCGAGTCGCCGGAGAGTCGTTCCACCTTCAGCACGTCGGCGCCCATGTCGGCCAGCACCATGCCGGCGAACGGCCCAGCCAGGAAGTGGGTCAGGTCGATGACCTTGATCCCGCTGAGCAGGGTCGACCGCCGCCCGGTCGGCAGTGCGTGCGGCGGCGCGGTTGCCGGCTCGGCTGTGCTCGCGCCGAGCGTCATCGCGCGTCGACCCACTCGAGGTGGTCGAGCACGGCCGCGCCGAAGGCCTCGGGCTCGGCCAGGTGCACCATGTGCGACCCGGGGATGACCTTCAGCCGGGAGCCGGGGATGTCGGCGGTGAGCTGCTCGTTGCGCTCACGCGGCACCGAGGCATCCGATTCGGCGTGCAGCACGGTGACGGGCGCTCGTACCTCGTGCAGCCGGGGTGCGAAGTCCGCGGCGCCCAGCGCGAGCCAGGCCGCGGCGAACGACGCCGGGTCGTCGCTCAGCAGCCGCTTCGTGGCGTAGGCGACGGCGGGATGGTTCTCACCCTGCTCCCGCACCTCGGGAAGGAACCAGCGCTCGAGGGTGGGTGCGAGCATCCCGGCCATGCCCTCCGCTTCGGTCTTCGCGGCCCGCTCGCGGTGCACGGCACCGGTGCCGCCGCCGGAGGTGGAGCACGCGATCACGGCCGAACGCACCCGGTCGGGCCAGTTGATCAGGATCTCCTGCGCCACCGACCCACCCATCGACACGCCGACCAGGTCGAGCGGTCCGGGGTTGTTCGCCAGGACGTCTTCGGCGAAGGTGCGCATGCTGAGTGGCTCCGACGGCTTCGGGCGGCCGCCGTGCCAGAGCATGTCGTAGTGCACCGCGTCCGCGAGCCGCGGGTCGGTCACGAACTGGAAGCCGGCGCCGTCGAGGCCGATGGGGTGGAGGAAGATGACGGTCATCGGGAGTGCTCCTTCTGATGGGTCGGTTGGAGGTCGAGCAGCATTCGGGTGAGTGCGGCCGGCGCGATGATCATGCAGTCGTGCCCGCTGTCGATCTCCCGGACGTCGGCGGGGGTGCCATTGGGTTGCACGGGCGGCACCGGCCGCCGGTCGGCCGCCCGCGGATGCCGGGCGCAATGGATGTGCGTGCGCGAGATCGCGTCGGCGGCGGGGTTCTCGAGCAGCACGGGCTGGGTCCAGCTGCGCACCGCCTGACCGGAGAGCGTCGAGCGCACCCAGGCCACGTCGTCGGGATCGGTGATGCCGAACAGGCCCGCCGGCGACACCGGCGGCGGCGGGATGAGCCAGGGGACGGCCGACTCGGCGACCCGGTCGATGAGCGGCTGGAACACCGTCGGCATCACGTCGACGGCCGACTCGCCGTTCTCGGGCACGATCGCGTCGATGTAGACGAGGTGCCGGATGCGTTCGGGAATCGCATCCGCCACCTGGCTGATCACGACTCCGCCGTAGCTGTGGCCCACCAGCACGACATCGCTGAGGTCCTCGGCGAGGACCAGCCCGATGACATCGATCACGTGCGTTTCGAGCCCGACCTCGGGCGTCATCAGATGGACCTTCTCGCCGTGGCCGGTGAGCGTCGGCGTGAACACACGGTGGCCCTGTGCTTCGAGGAGCGGAACCACCCGCGCCCAGCTCGAGGCGCTGTGCCACGAACCGTGCACCAGGACGTAGACGCTCACAGCACATCACCCACGTACGGGTCCGGCGGCTTCATCTCGAACACGCTCTCGACCACGGCGTAGTCGTAGTACCCCATCCTGGCCAGCGGCTTGATCAGGGGGATGTCGAGCTTGCCCTCGGGCAGGATGACCTGATCGTCGATGTGCACCCGCACCACCTGGCCGATCACCATGTCCACCGCATCCCGGCCCGTCCCGGGCAGCCGGACCGTCTGCAGGTAACGGCATTCGAGATGGCACGGCGCCTCAGCCACCCGGGGGACGTCGGATTCGACGGAGGGCACCTTGGTCACCCCTGCCAGCGCGAACTCGTCGACACCGGGCGGCACCGGCAGGCCCGAGCGGTTCACCGCCTCGCGCAGCTCCCAGGTGGCCATGTTCCACACGAACCATCCGGTGTCCTCGATGTTGCGCACCGAGTCCTTCCGGCCGCCGTCCAGCGCCTGCGTGGCAGCGAACATCACGGTCGGGGGACGCCCCGAGACGTTCTGCCAGTGGCTGAACGGCGCCAGGTTGTCGACCCCGTCACGGGACCGTGTGGAGATCCAGCCGATCGGGCGTGGCACCGTCAGGCTCTTGAACGGGTCGTACCGAAGTCCGTGACCGTCTTGCGGAATGTACTGCACGTCTCTCCTACTTGCCCCACCAGTGCATGACCCGCACCTGGATTTCCGTCAGCACCGCGTACAGGATGACCCCGGTGAGCCCGAGGATCACCGCGAGCGCGATGGTGAGTGTCGTGTCGTCGAACGACAGCGCGAGGGTGATGAGTTTGCCGATGCCGGGCACGCCCACCATGAACTCGGTGGCCACCACCCCGACGAGGGCGAACGACATGGCTGCCGGCAGCACCGCGAAGACCCAGGCGACGACATACGGCAGGCGCACCCGCAGCATGATGCCGGCCGGGCCCGAACCGAGCAGCCGGGAGTTCGCCAGGATCTCCGACCGCACGGATGACCCGCCCTCCAGCGCGTTGAAGAACACCAGGCACACCACCAGCAGTCCGGCCGCGACCGAGGTCGCCGTGATGGAGATGCCGAAGATCACGACGATGATGGGCAGGAAGGCGATCAGCGGTGTCGCGTTCAGCAGCGAGATGTAGGGCCGCGCCACCTTGGCGGCAAAGGGACTCTGGCTGAGCAGCATCCCGCCGACGATGCCGATGAGCGTGCCGACGATCAGCCCGTAGACGGTCGCGAGCAGCGTGTTGCCGAGCGAGCTCCACATGGTGGCCGAGCCTTCGCCGAACATGAGCTGTCCGACCCGGGCGAAGACCAGGCTGGGCGAACTGACGTAGTCGCTGTTCAGCACCGCGAAGTTGTCGCGCAGCACCGGGACCCGTGGCAGGAACTCCCAGCCGCCGAGGAAGACGACGATCACGAGCACCTGCAGGGTGATCACGACGCGGCGGCGAGGCGCCCCCCGCCGGGGTTTGCGCGCCGCCATCGGCAGCGCGTCGGCGGCGACCCGCACCGCGCTGAGCTCGGGGCCGGTCGGCAGCACATCCGTTCTCGTCTCGGTCATGATGCCGCCCCTTCGACCCACCAGAACAGGAGGGTGCGCCGCAACAGGGTCGCGATGCCGGTGAGAGCGAGCCCCAATGCGGCCAGCATGATGGCCAGCGCGATGGTGGTCGTGGCGTCGGCAGCCTGCATGGAGGTGATGAGCAGCTGCCCGATGCCCGGCACCCCGGTCAGCACCTGCACCACGACCGTGCCGACCAGGCCGAAGGCCGCCGCAGCGGGCAGCGCCACCACGGTCCAGGCGAGTACGAACGGCAACCGCACGCGCCACATCGACGTGGCGGGCGATGCTCCGAGCAGGTACACGTTGTCGAGGAGTTCCGGGCGGATGGTGCGACCCCCTTCGTAGGCGTTGAAGAAGGTGGCGAAGAACACCACCAGGGCCGCCACCACGATCGACGACTGGCTGGTCGGCCCCGCGATCACCACCACGATGGGGATGAAGGCGATCCGGGGCACCGCCGAGAGCGTGGCGATGAACGGGCGGAAGACGCTCGCCGCGAGCTGACTGGCACTCAGCAGGAGGCCGAGGAGCGCGCCCACGATCACACCGATGACGATGCCGATCACGGAGTCGCGCACCGTGATGCCGAGCAGCGGCAACGCCGACGGGTACACCGGCGAACCGACTGCGAGCTCGACGATGCGCTGTGCCACGGCGACGGGCGAGCTCACGAAGAAGCGGTTGAAGAACTTGAACTGCTGCGCGAGCGGCTCGATCGCCGGCAGGAGCTGCCACGCACCGAGCAGCACCACCAGCACCACGACCTGGGTGACGCGCAGTCGGGTCACGCCTCGTGACCGGGCACGCGGCATGGCCATGCTCATGGCTTCGCCGCCGGTGTCGCGAGCCCGCTCTGCACGTTGAGTTCGTGCCAGAGGGTCTTGTAGTACTCCTGGTACTCGTCGGTCTCGCGAAGCGCCCGCACGTCCCGGTCACGGCCGAACGGCAGGTCGAAGACACGCGCGACCTTGGCGGGCCGCTTGGTCAGGATGCAGACCTGATCGCTCATCGTGATCGCCTCGCTCAGGTCGTGCGTCACGAGGATGACGGCCATGCCGAGTTCTGCGACGATGCGCATCACCTCGACGTGGATGTTCACCCGGGTCGGCTCGTCGAGCGCCGAGAACGGTTCGTCGAGCAGCATCACCTGCGGCATGGGGGCGACGCCCGTGAGGAAGGCGACCCGTCGCCGCATGCCGCCCGAGAGCTGGTACGGATACGACTTGCGGAAGTCGCTGAGCCCGACGAGGTCGAGCAGCTGGGTGACTCGCGCCTCCCGCTCGGCCGCGGTCATGTCGAGGTAGCGCAGCCCCCAGCCGATGTTCGATTCGACGCGAAGCCATGGCAGCACGGTGTCCTTCTGGAACACCATGGTGAACAACCGTTGCTTCTTCGCCGCGAGGTC
>BADC01001016.1 GCA_000333435.1 Corynebacterium-like bacterium B27
TCGACGAGCTGCACTCCCGTGACGTGCGCCTGCACCTCTGGCAGATCCCGCTGCTCAAGATGCGCCCGCATCCGTCGGGGCAGGTGCGGGCGGATGCGGAGGCCGCGATCCGCGAGAACGTGCTGATCCGCGAGGAGGCGCCGGACGGGTCGCTGCGCCCGTACCGCAACCGCGGCTGGTGGTTCCCGCTCGGGCTCATGCCCGACCTCACCGACGACCGCGCCGCCCGCTGGTGGACGGAGAAGCGCCGCTATCTGGTCGACGAGGTCGGCATCGACGGCTTCAAGACCGACGGTGGCGAACACGCCTGGGGTCGCGAGCTGGTCTACCTCGACGGCACCCGTGGCGACGAGGGGAACAACCGCTTCCCGGTCGCGTACGCGAAGGCGTACGGCGACCTGCTCGAACGGGCCGGCAAGCCGCCCGTCACCTTCAGCCGGGCCGGGTTCACGGGGTCGCAGGCGCATGGCGCGTTCTGGGCCGGAGACGAGAACTCCACCTGGGAGGCCTACCGCTGGTCGATGAACGCCGGTCTCTCGGCGGCAGCCTGCGGCATCCTCTACTGGGGCTGGGACATCGCCGGGTTCTCGGGCGAGATCCCCGATGCCGAGCTGTATCTGCGGGCCACGGGCACCTCGGTGTTCGTGCCGATCATGCAGTACCACTCGGAGTTCAACCACCACCGCTCCCCCTCCCGCGACCGCACACCGTGGAACATCGCGGAGCGCACCGGTTCGCCGGACGTGCTGCCGGTGTTCCGCCGGTTCGCGCAGCTGCGCGAACGGCTCGTGCCGTACCTGACGGAGCAGGCGGCCGCGAGCATCCGCTCGGGCCGGCCGCTGATGCGGGCCCTGTACTTCGAGCACCCGCACGACGAGCGGATGTGGAGCGGCCCCGTGCAGTGGTATCTCGGCGACGACCTCCTGGTCTCGCCGGTGCTCGCACCCGGGGAGACCGAGCACGAGGTGCTGCTGCCGCCGGGCTCGTGGGTCGACGTGTGGAGCGGCGAGCGGGTGGCCGGTGACCGGCAGCTGTCGCGGCCGACCCCCATCGGCGAGGTGCCCGTCTACGCGCGGGCGTCGGCCTGGGACTCCCTCGCGGACGTCTTCGCCCCCTCGGCGGACCGCGGATGACCGCGGAGCGTCAGCGCTTCGACCGGTTCGTCGACGAACTCGTGGCGTGGGCCCGCACCGACCCCACGGTGATCGGGGTCGTGGGCATGGGCTCCACCGGCGACCGCTCCCGGGTCGACGAGTGGTCCGACCACGATGTCGCCGTGGTGACCGAGCCGGGTGCACAGGAGCGTCT
>BADC01001015.1 GCA_000333435.1 Corynebacterium-like bacterium B27
CGAGCGCATCCCGATGCTGCTGTTCGTGCTGGGCCCGATGGTCGCGGCCGCCGGCATCAGCTTCACCGAGTGGAACCTGCTCGCACCCGCGAAATGGGTGGGCCTCGACAATTACGCGAAGCTCCTCAGCGACCCGCGCACCGGAGACGTCTTCCTGCACACGCTGTACTACATCGTGGGGTACCTGCCGCTGGTGTACGTCGGCGGCCTGGCGCTCGCGCTCGCCCTCAACTCGGCGCTGAAGGGCCGCACGCTCCTACGCGGCGTCTACTTCCTGCCCGTGGTCACGAGCTGGATCGTGGTCGCGCTGGTCTGGCGCTGGCTCCTCAACCCCGCCAACGGCGTCGTGAACACGGTGCTCGGGTTCTTCGGCATCGCCGGGCCCGGCTGGTGGACCGACCCGAACTGGGCGATGCCGTCGATCATCCTGGCCTCCGCGTGGAAAGACCTCGGCTTCGTGATGGTCATCCTGCTCGCGGGGCTGCAGACCATCAACCCCGACATGTACGACGCCGCGAAGGTCGACGGCGCGGGCTGGTGGCGGCGGCTGTTCTCGGTGACGCTGCCCCTGCTCTCCCCCTCCACCTTCTTCGTGCTCATCATCTCGCTGATCAACGGCTTCCAGGTGTTCGACCAGGTCTACGCCATGACCGGCGGCGGGCCGGCCGGGGCCTCGCAGGTGGTCGTGCAGCAGATCTACGACCTGACCTTCCGGTACAGCCGCGCCGGCGAGGCGTCGGCGCTGTCGTGGATGCTCTTCATCGTCATCCTGGCGGTCACCGTGGTGCAGATCCGCGGCCAGCGGAAGTGGGTCAACTATGGCTGAGACACTGTCGACCCGGATGCCCGTCACCGCGCCTGCGGCCCGGCGTCGCCGCGTGAGCACCCGTTTCATCGTGCTGCACGTCGTGATGATCGTCGGCGCGCTGATCATGTTCTTCCCGTTCTACTGGACGCTCGTCACCTCGCTGAGCCCCGGGGCCGGGCTGGGCGTGACGCCGCAGGTGGTGCCGACCGACCCGTCGCTCGCCGCGTACCAGCAGCTGTTCACCGAGCGGCCGTTCGCCCAGGTGGTGCTCAACAGCATCCTGCTGGCCGCTATCACCACGATCGTGCAGCTGTTCACCAGCGCGACTGCCGCCTACGCGTTCAGCCGCCTGGCCTTCCGGGGGCGCACCGTGGTCTTCGGCGTCTACCTGGCGACGATGATGATCCCGCTGCAGGTGCTGATCGTGCCGCTGTTCGCCGAACTCAAGGCGTTCGGTCTCATCGACACCTATCTCGGGGCGCTGCTGCCGACCTTCGCCTCGGCGTTCGGCATCTTCCTGCTCCGGCAGGCGATGAACCAGGTGCCGTTCGAACTCGATGAGGCGGCCACGCTCGACGGTGCGGGGCACTTCCGCATCTTCTGGACGATCATGCTGCCCAA
The DNA here is from genome assembly GCA_000333435.1 of Corynebacterium-like bacterium B27. GTDB lineage: Bacteria > Actinomycetota > Actinomycetes > Actinomycetales > Microbacteriaceae > Herbiconiux. Next base: position 1,430 of record BADC01001015.1, read on the forward strand.
CATCCGCCCCGCCATCGCGACCCTCGTGGTGTTCGCCTTCATGGGCAGCTGGAACAGCTTCCTCTGGCCGCTCGTGGTGCTGCGCTCGCCCGAGCTCCAGACACTGCCGATCGCCCTCGCGGGCCTCCAGGGGCAGTACACCACCCAGTGGGACATCGTGATGGCCGGCTCCGTGGTGAGCATCATCCCGATGCTCGCGCTCTACCTCTTCGCCCAGAAATACGTCATCCAGGGCGTCGCCAACTCCGGGATCAAGTAGCCCGAAGCACCATCACCCAGCCCGATGCACCATCACATCAAAGGAGATACCAGCATGAAGCGTCACGCCCTCGTGGTCGCCGGCGTCACCCTCGCCGCGACCGCACTCACCCTCAGCGGGTGCTCGACCGGCGGCGGCTCGTCCGACGAGAACGTCACCATCACCTACTCGAACTTCATCTCCAACGACGGGAACGAAGAGAACCTGCAGACCATCGTCGACGCGTTCGAGAAGGAGAACCCGGGCATCACGGTCGACGTGAAGACCCTCCCCTACGCCGATTACGGCACGGCGCTGCAGACCGACCTGGCCGCCGGCACCGCGGCCGACGTCTTCGACATCGAGTACGCCAACTACGCGCAGTACCAGGCCAACGGCGTGCTCGCCCCGCTCACCGTCAGCAACCCGGATGCCTACCGGCAGACGCTGCTCGAGGCCTACCAGACCGACGGCACGCAGTACGCGCTGCCGAGCTCGTTCTCGGACGTCGTGCTCTACTACAACAAGGACCTCTTCGACGCCGCCGGGCTCTCGTACCCCACCTCCGACTGGACCTGGTCCGACGAGAAGGCGGCCGCCGAGAAGCTGACCGATCAGGCCGCCGGTGTCTGGGGCGACCACCAGCCGGTGAGCTTCTACGAGTACTACAAGACCCTCGCCCAGAACGGCGGGAAGTTCCTCGACGACTCCGGCACGAAGGTCGCCTTCAACACCCCGGAGGGCATCGAGGCGGCGAAGTGGCTGGTGGAGAAGAGCGGCACGGTGATGCCGACGATCGAGCAGGGCCAGGGCACCCCCGACTTCGACACCAAGCTGTTCACCGACGGCAAGCTCGCCATGCTGCACACCGGAATCTGGGTGTTCTCGGCCATGGCCGACGTTCCCTTCGGCTGGGACATCGCGGTCGAGCCGGGCAACACCGAGAAGGCGAGCGCCGTGTTCTCGAACGCGGTCGCGGTCTCGGCGTCGTCGAAGCACCAGGATGCGGCCGCCAAGTGGGCCGAGTTCCTCACCTCGTCCGACGTCATGGTGCAGACCCGGCTCGACGCCGGGTGGGAGCTGCCGCCCATCTCCGACGAGGCGCAGCTCGACACCTACCTCACCAAGAACGACCCGGCCAACCGCCAGGCCGTGTTCGACTCGCTCGACGGCATCGCCCTGCCGCCCGTGGTGGCCACCGGCCAGCAGGAGATGCAGGACATCATGACCGAGGAGCTGGTCGAGGCGCAGTCCGGCCGCAAGAGCGTCGAAGACGCCCTGTCCTCGGCCGAGGAGCGCATCAACGCCGTCATCGGCGGCTGACCCGCATCCGCTCGTCCGCCCCTCCCCTCTCCTGTCCTCGCTTCGACGACGTCATAGAAAGGCCGTCATGACCGACGCCGCCCTCCGCTCCGCCGCCCCCGGCTCCCCCGCCGGCGACGACCGGCTGTCCGCCCTCGCCCGATTCGGCTCCCGGCTGATCTCGGCCGAACAGCACGAATCGGGTGCCTATCCCGCGAGCCCGACCTTCTCGGCCTACGCCGGGTACAGCTGGTTCCGCGACGGCGCGTTCATCGCCGACGGGATGTCGAGCTACGGCGGGGTGGCGTCGGCCGACCGGTTCTTCGACTGGTGCGCCGGCGTGCTGCTGGCGCGACGGGCGGCGATCGAACGGATCGTCGCCCGGGCGGAGGCAGGCGACCCGGTGCCGGATGCCGAGATGCTCGCCACCCGGTTCACCCTGACCGGGGAGGAGGGGGCGGACGAGTGGTGGGACTTCCAGCTCGACGGCTACGGCACCTGGCTCTGGGCCGTCGCCGAGCACAGCGCGCGGCACGGTCTCGACGCCGGGCGGTGGCGGGAGGCGATCGAGCTCACGGTCGACTACCTGCTGTCGTCGTGGCAGCGCCCGTGCTTCGACTGGTGGGAGGAGAACGCGGAGCAGGTGCACGTGTCGACCCTCGGCTGCATCTCGGCCGGCCTCCGGGCGGTGGCCGAGCTCGGCGTACTCGACGCGGTGCGACGGGCGGATGCGGAGACGGCCGTCGCCGCGATTCAGAGCCTGATCGAGGAGGCCGGCACGGTCGACGGGCACCTGGCGAAGTGGCTGGGCTCGACCGAGGTCGACGCCAGCCTGCTCGCGCTGATCAGCCCGCTCGGCGTCGTGCCGGCCGAGAGCGAACTCGGCCGGCGCACGGTGGACGTCATCGACCGCGACCTGAACGTCGGCAGCGGCGTGCACCGGTACCTCGCCGACAGCTACTACGGCGGCGGCCAGTGGCCGTTGCTCAGCTGCTTCCTCGGGCTCGCCCGCCTCGCGCAGGGTGACCGGGCTGCGGCGCAGGCGGCGCTGCTCTGGGCCGCGTCGACCGCCGGCGACGACGGGTCGTTGCCCGAGCAGGTCGCCGAGCACCTGCTCGCGCCCGACCGCGTCGCGGAGTGGGTGGAGCGCTGGGGTGAGGTCGCAGATCCGTTGCTCTGGAGTCACGGGATGTTCCTGCGGCTCGCTGTCGACCTCGGTGTCGTCGCCCCGATGGCGGCGGCCGACCGAACGGCGGGCGAGCGATGATCCGGCACCGGCCGGGCGGCTCCGGGCATCCGTTCTCGGTCGACACCGAGCAGCGCGAACCGTTCTTCCCGATCGCCGGCGAGCCGCTCACCCTCGGGGTGCGCAGTTCACCCGACGTGACGGCGGTGGAGCTCGTGCTCGAACGGCGCTCGCGGGGTGCGACGGAAGTCGTGCGGCAGAACATCGATTGCCGGCCGGTCACTCGGCACTCACGTGGGCAGACGGTCGACGGCGGTCACCTCGCCTCCGCGCAGGCGCGGCTGGCCCGCCGGTCGGGGGGTTGGCAGGCGGTGCTCGACGATCTGGCGGCGGGTGAGGGCATCCGTTACCGGTTCATCGGCACCCGCGGCGACGGATCGACCGAGCGCACCGCGTGGTTCAGCGCCACCACGCACCAGTGGCGTGCTGCCGACGACCAGGCGGTGGCGTTCGACGCACCGACGGGCTTCGGCCGCCTCGTCAGCGGGAGCGTGCGCGAGCTGACCGACGGCGAGCGCATCCGCCGCGTCGAGTTCGCCCTCGCGCTCGACCCGCACGAGCACGTCACCGGGTTCGGCGAGCGCTTCGACCAGATCGATCACCGTGGCAGCACGGTCGACTCGGTGCTGTTCGAGCAGTACAAGAGCCAGGGCGCGGAGCGCAAGACCTACCTCCCCATGCCGTTCGCGCACGTGGTGGGCGGTGCCGGCTGGGGCTTCCACGTCCGCACCTCGCGCCGCGTGCTGTTCGACGTCGGCGCGGCCGACTCACGGCGCCTGATCGTGGCGCCTCAAGGCGACCCGCCTCGACCGCGACCTCACCCTCGCCGGCCTCGCCGCGGCCACCGGCATCTCGTCGAGCACCATCTCGCGCCTCGAAGCGGGCAAACGGCAGCCCAACCTCGACCTGTTCATTCCGCTCGCCGCCGCGCTCGAAGTGACCCTCGACGAGCTGGTCTCCGACACCGCCGTGCCCGACCCCGGGTGCGCCCGCGTTTCACCCCCCGTGGGGTGCCAAGGTCGAACAGCTCTTCGCGCGAGGGCTCGCCGAATCAAAACGTGCGCATGGTGCTGCCCCCCCCCCATCAAGGAGCCGG
>BADC01001014.1 GCA_000333435.1 Corynebacterium-like bacterium B27
ATCCGACTCCACCGCCGCGTCCCGCGCGATGGGGATGGAAGACGCGCACGCCGCCCACACCTACCACCCGTTGCCCGTCGTCATCGCCTCGGGCGACGGCGCCTGGGTGACCGACGTCGACGGCCGCCGCTACCTCGACTGCCTCGCCGCCTACTCGGCGGTGAACTTCGGGCACACGCATCCGCGGCTCGTCGAGGCGGCGAAAGCACAGCTCCACCGGGTCACCCTCACCAGCCGCGCGTTCCACTCCGACCGCCTCGGCCCCTTCGTCACCGAGCTGGCCGCGCTCGCCGGCAAAGACATGGTGCTGCCCATGAACACCGGGGCCGAGGCCGTCGAGTCGGGCATCAAGCTCGCCCGCGCCTGGGGCTACCGGGTGAAGGGCGTCGAGCAGGGCCGCGCCACGATCATCGTGGCCGACGGCAACTTCCACGGCCGCACCACCACCATCGTGAGCTTCTCCGACGACCCGGTGGCACACGACGACTTCGGCCCCTACACCCCCGGATTCGTGCGCGTGCCTTACGGCGATTCGGCTGCCCTCACCCGTGCCCTCGACGAGAACCCCGACACGGTCGCCGTGCTGCTCGAACCCATCCAGGGCGAAGCGGGGATCATCGTTCCGCCCGACGACTACCTCCGCTCCGTGCGCGAACTCTGCACCGAGCAGAATGTGCTGTTCATCGCCGACGAGATCCAGTCCGGTCTCGGCCGCACCGGCGCGACCTTCGCCTGCGACCTCGTGGGCGTCGTGCCCGACGTGTACCTCCTCGGCAAGGCGCTCGGCGGCGGCATCGTGCCCGTGTCGGCGGTCGTGGCGAACCGTGACGTGCTCGGCGTGCTGCGCCCCGGCGAGCACGGCTCCACCTTCGGCGGCAACCCGCTCGCGGCCGCGGTGGCCTTGGAGGTGGTGCGGATGCTCGCGTCCGGCACCTACCAGGAGCGCGCCACCCGGCTGGGCGGCCGGCTGCACTCCCGACTGCGCCAGCTCATCGGCCACGGTGTGGTCGCGGTGCGCGGCGCGGGCCTCTGGGCGGGCATCGACATCGACCCGAACCTCGCCACCGGCCGCCGCGTCTGCGAGCTGCTGCTCGAGCGCGGCATCCTCGCGAAGGACACGCACGGCTCGACCATCCGCCTCGCCCCTCCGCTCGTGGTGGAGGAGGCCGACCTCGACTGGGCGGTCGACCAGCTCGCCGAGGTGCTCCGCGAGCTCGGCAGCGCCGCCTGAACGCGGCGGCCTGCAGCCCCGGCTATCCCCGCAGCCCCTGCGCCGACGACACGATGTGGTCGACGAAGCCGTACTCGCGCGACTCGGCTGCGGTGAACCACCGATCGCGGTCGGCGTCCGCCGTGATCTCGGCGAGCGGCCGCCCGGTCTGAGCGCTCGTGAGCTCGGCCATCCGGTGCTTGAAGGCCAGGATCTGCTTCGCCTGGGTCTGGATGTCGGCCGCCGAACCCCCGAATCCACCGTGCGGCTGGTGCATGACGACGCTCGCGTTCGGGAGGGCGTAGCGCTTGCCCGGAGTCCCGGAGGAGAGCAGGAACTGGCCCATCGACGCCGCGAAGCCGAGGGCCACGGTCACCACGTCGGCCTGCACGAAGTTCATCGTGTCGTAAATGGCGAACCCCGAGGTCACCGATCCGCCGGGTGAGTTGATGTAGAGGTAGATGTCCTTCTCGGGTGCCACCGCGTTCAGCAGCAGGAGCTTCGCGCAGATCTCGTTGGCCACGACATCGGTGACCTCCGTGCCGAGGAAGACGATGCGCTCGTCGAGCAGGCGCTGATAGATCTGTGGATCGGTGGCGGCGGGGCTGTCGGTCATGGGAATCCTTCCGGTGCGGCCCGGGGGCCGGGTGAGGTTTCAGGATGCGCCCGGTCGCGCATCCGTCACCCCCGCTTCTGCGGTCGGCAGATCTGCCGAGGGCAGACCCCCACGCGGTCCCCGATTCTGCTGTCAGCAGACACGAGCGACCCGCCCGGCCCAACGGATGCGCCGGGCCGGGCTCGCGTCGTAGCCTGGGCTCATGCTCCTCCGCCACGCGATCGGTCACGTTCTGCGGCGCATCCGCCTCGAACGCCGCCTCACGCTGCGCGATCTGGCGCGGGACTCGCGGGTGTCGGTGCCCTATCTCTCCGAGATCGAGCGCGGGCGCAAGGAGGTGTCGAGCGAGATCCTCGCCACCGTCTGCCGCGTGCTCGATCTGTCGCTCGCCGAGCTGCTCGACGCCGTCAGCCGCGAGCTCGGGGAAGCGGCACCCACCACTCCCGCGGCCGCCCGACCCGTCGCCCCCGTCATCTCGCTCGAGTCGCGCACCGAGCTCCGCGGCACCGCTCCCGGCCCTCACGCTCACGTCGACGCGCCGAGCGCGTTCCTCCTGGCCGCCTGAGCCGCCTGAGCGTTCGGGCCTGCCTCGCGCATCCGCGCACTACAATCGGATGCTGAGGGCAGGTGATGATGGCCGTTTCTTCCGAGGCGGGTTCCCGCGTCGATGACGCATACGAGTGGTTGCTCGCCGAGATCACGGGTTTCCGGTTGCGATCGGGGTCGCCGCTGAGCGAGAACCGGCTCGCCAGTCAGCTCGGCATCAGCCGCACCCCGGTGCGCGAGGCCCTGCAGCGACTCGAGAAGGAGGGGCTGGTCAAGCGCACCGACAACGCGCGCTTCACCGTCTCACAGCTGACCGCGACCGAGGTCAACGACGCCTGCGACCTGCTCGAGGTGCTCGACACGTACATCTGCCGGAAGGCGGCCTCCACCCTCACCGACGACGAGGCGAAGAAGCTCAAGGGCTACGTCGACGACATGTACAAGGCGGCGGCGAACGACGACCGGCAGAGCTGGGCGCTCGCCGACCAGTTGTTCCACCGCTACGCGAACACGCTCTCGGGCAACGTGCTGGTGGCCGAGACGGTGCGCGAGACCCGGCGGCGCATCCAGCGCTTCTGGCTCCGCGCGGCGTCGATGCAGTCGCGTCTGCTCTCCTGCGCCGAGGAGTACGACGAGCTCTACCGCGCCATGGTCGCGCACGACTACGCGGGCATCGAGCCGGCGGTGAAGAAGCACATCGGGCACATGCGCGAGCGCATGCTCGAGATGATCGCGGCCGCCGCCATCCTCCTCGGCGACGACTGACCCTCCTCGCGACCCGTCGATTTTGGCCCTTACCGGCCGGATTTGGGGCCAAAATCGACGGGTCGCGAAGAGGGAGCAGGGGCGACTGCGCTCAGCAGCAGTACGTCGCGGTCGACGGGTCGATGCCGAAGCTCGTTGCATCCGACTCGGGTTCGTCGGTCAGTCGGTCGATCAGGGCGTTCAGCTCCTCGGACGTGGTGAGGTGCCCGTCCCGCACGACGGCCGTGATGGAACCGAGCCCGTCGATCGACGACGTCGGATCGGAGCCCAGGAGGAGCAGGTCGGCGTCGGCTCCGGGGGCGATGACACCCAGCGTCGCCGAGCGCCCGAGGAAGGCCGCCGGCGTGGTGGTGGCCATGCGCAGCACGTCGAGTGGGGGGATGCCCGCCTTGCCCAGTTCCTGGAACTCCAGCTGCAGGTGCTGGCCGGGTGCCTTGCCCTGCCCGTCGGTGGCGGCCATCATCGGCACGCCCTCCTCGTGGAAGATCCGGGTCGTCGCCAGAACGGCGTCGTACACCTGCCCGTAGGTCTCCCGGGTCGCGGCGGGGAGGGCCCGGTAGGTGGCGAGCACGTCGTCGTAGTCGCCTCGAACAGTGGAGCTCATCCGCCCGAGCCACGGATCGTCGCGGTAGGCGGCATCGTCCATCAGGTACTGCGTGCGCAAGCGCACGAGGGTGGGTGAGTGCCAGGTGCCGTTCGCGACGAAGGTCGCGGCGAGCGCCCGGGTCGCGCTCTCGTCGAAGGAGGCGATGGCTCGGGCCACGAACGCGGTGGCCTCGGGCGGGTCGAAGGCGGCGGGATTGATGAGCTTCTTCGCGGAGGTGGCGGTGAAGACCTCGCCGACGAAGGGAAGGCCGGCGACCCAGTCGGAACGGGAGGGC
>BADC01001013.1 GCA_000333435.1 Corynebacterium-like bacterium B27
TGGCCCAACTCGAGATCCATGAACAGCAATGCTAATGGCGCACAAGAAACATTAGCTGGGCTGTTGAGTAGAACGCGGATATCGTCGACCCGTGTTCACCGCCCTCGACCCCCTCGCCGTCGCCGCCGGACTCGGCTTCGGCCTCTCGCTGATCGTCGCCATCGGTGCCCAGAACGCGTTCGTGCTGCGGCAAGGACTGCTCCGTCGGCACGTGGCGGCGGTGGTCGCTGTGTGCGCCCTGTCGGACGCCGTGCTCATCGCGGTCGGCATCAGCGGTGTCGGTCTGGCCGTCGATCGACTGCCGGTGCTGATGGTCGTCGTGCGCATCGGCGGCGCCGTCTTCCTCACCGGCTACGGCATCCTCGCCGCCCGGCGCGCACTCCGCCCGGCGAGCCTCAGTCCGGGCGCCGACGCCGACGACGCCGCGGGACGCCCGTCGCCGGGCCTCCTCGCCACGGTCGGCACCTGCCTCGCGCTCACCTGGCTCAATCCGCACGTCTACCTCGACACCGTCGTGCTGCTCGGCTCGGTCGCCAACTCGCACGGCGAGTCGCGCTGGCTGTTCGGCATCGGTGCCGTGCTCGCGAGCCTGATCTGGTTCACCGCGCTCGGCTACGGCGCGCGGTTGCTCCGGCCGGTGTTCGCCAAACCGATCGCCTGGCGCATCCTCGACGGAGCCATCGCGATCGTGATGCTGGCGATCGCCGTGTCCCTCCTGCTCGGCATCTGACCGCGGTTCCGCTGCAGGATCAGGCTCCCAGCAACGTCTCCACCGCCGTGGCCACTCCCCGCGCGACCTCGCGCTCGGCGACCCGGACGAGCTCGCCGTCGCGCACCACCGCGCGCCCGTCGACCAGCAGCAGTGTGAGCGGTGGCTGCGCGCCGAGCGTCAGCGCCGCAACCGGATCGACGATTCCCGCGTGCTCGACCCCGTCGATCTTCCAGAGCGCAAGATCCGCCAGCTTCCCCACCTCGATCGAGCCGAGTTCCCGATCGCGCCCGAGCACCCGGGCACCGCCCATCGTCGCGAGATGGAGACCCGACCGCCCGCTCATGCCGTCGGCACCCGCCCGCAGCCGGTTGACGAGCACGGACATCCGGATCTCCGTACCCAGCTGACCGGATTCGTTCGAGGCCGACCCGTCGACCCCCAAGCCGACCGGCACCCCGGCGGCGAGCAGCTGCGGCACGGGTGCGATGCCTGCGGCGAGCCGCGCATTCGACGACGGGCAGTGCGCCACCCCCGTGCCGGTGGCCGCGAACCGCGCGATGGCCCGCTCGTCGAGGTGCACGCAGTGCGCCATCCACACGTCATCGCCCAACCAGCCGAGATCGTCGAGGTACTCGGTCGGGGTGCGCCCGAACCGCTCGAGACAGAAGGCGTCCTCCTCGACCGTCTCCGAACCGTGCGTGTGCAGGCGCACGCCGAGCGACCGGGCGAGGACCGCCGATTCGCGGAGCAGATCGGCGGTGACCGAGAACGGCGAGCAAGGCGCGATCGCGATCTTCACCATCGCCTCTCGCTCGGGATCGTGGAAGCGGGCCACCGCATCCGCACTCGCCTGCAACGCATCGGCCGTGGTCTCGACGGCGAAGTCGGGCGGCAGTCCGCCCTGCGACGCGCCGAGGTCCATCGAGCCGCGGGTCGCGTGCAGGCGCACACCGAGATCGTCGGCGGCCGCGACGATGCTGCCCAGGATGTCGCCGCTCCCCCGCGGGAAGACGTAGTGGTGGTCGCCCATCGTCGTGCACCCGGACAGCGCCCCGACCGCCATGCCGCCGAGAGCGCCGGCGCCCACCGTGTCGGCGGTGATGCGCGACCAGGTGGGGTAGAGGGCGGTCAGCCAGTCGAACAGGATGGCATCCTGGGCGAGGCCGCGTGTCAGCCACTGGTAGAGATGGTGGTGCGTGTTGATGAGGCCGGGCGTGAGGAGGTGCCCGGTGCCATCGATGCGCGTCACCTGGCGTGACGCATCCGCCGTGGCCCAGTCAGGCGCGGGCCCTGCGCCCACCGCGACGATCTCGCGCCCGTCGATCACGACGTGTCCCGAGGTATATTCCGTTCCGGCTATGTCGACGGTGGCGACGTAGGCGCCCTCGATCACCGTGCGCGGCTGCGTCATCTCAGAACCCGCCCTCGGCTGCGACGGGAGCCTGCCGATGCAGGGGGCCTGACGTCTCACGCAGGGGCACACCGGGGCGCCGGGTGCGCACCGCGATGATCTCGGCCAGGATCGACACCGCCGTCTCCTCCGGCGACGACGCACCGATGTCGAGCCCGATCGGCGAGTGCAGCGACTCGAGCGCCGCCGGGTCGATCCCCCGCTCGAGCAGGGCACGCACCCGCCGCTCGTGCGTGGCACGGGAACCCATGGCCCCGACGTAGGCGACCGGCAGGGCCAGCGCGACCTCGAGCAACGGCAGGTCGAACTTGTCGTCGTGCGTCAGGATGCACACGGCGGTGCGCTCGTCGACCTCCGTCTGCGCCAGGTAGTCCGACGGCCATCGGTTCACGACCTCCGCCCCCGGAAAACGCTCGGGCGTCGCGAACACCGGCCGCGCGTCGCAGACCGTCACCCGGTAGCCGAGCAGCGCACCCGCCTTCGCCAGGGCGACCGAGAAATCGACCGCGCCGAACACGATCAGGCGAGGTGGCGGGGCGCTCACGAGCAGCACCGCCGACAGCTCCTCGCCCTCGCACGCCACGGTCCGGCGTTCGGTGCGACCGGATTGCACGGCAGCCTCCAGAGCCGCGAGCACCGCCCGCGCCCGTGCGTCGCCGACGGCACCGCCAGAGGCACCCTCGCCCTGTGCCAGAACCGCCACGGCGTCCCCCGACTCCCCCGCGACCACGAGTGCGACCCCCGCGGCCTTGCCGTCCCGCGCTCGCTCCAGCGCCCGGCGTAACGCGGGCGTCGGCGCATTCCGTGCCTCCGCGAGGCCGAGCTCCTGCACCACCACCCGCAGCCGCCCGCCACAGGCGAGCCCCACCGCGAACGCGTCGGTGTCGCTGAACCCGAACTCGCACACCTCCGCCGTGCCGGACTCCAGCACGCGGCCGCAGGCGTCGTACACGGCCCCCTCGACGCAGCCGCCCGAGATGCTCCCGATCACGCGGCCCTCGTCGTCGACCGCCATCGACGTGCCGAGCGCGCGCGGCGCGCTGCCGTCGACGCCGATCACCGTGGCGACGGCCAGTCGTCGCCCCGCCGCGAGTGAGGCGAGCAGGGCCGAGGCGAGTTCGAGCATCCGTCCTCCGATTCGCTTCCGGGCGCAGGAGCCGACGGCCCGCGCGTCATCAGCCTGACACATGAACGTGTTAGAACGTGACCATGCTCACGATCCACGACGCCAGCCACATCGTCATCGACGCCGAGACCGAACGCACCGCGGATGATGCGAGCCGCTTCGAGGTCGGCTCCCCCGGGGCCGGTTCCGACGGGCACCCCGACGAGCACCTCGACGCCCGGGGCGGCATCGTCACCCCCGGCCTCGTGAACGCGCACCACCACCTCCTGCAGACCGCGTTCCGCACCCTGCCGGGAACCCGTGGCGTGCCCATGCGCGAGTGGCTGCCGACCATGGCGGCGGCCTATGCCGAGGTCGGCATCGACCCCGAGCTGGCCGGCGCGGCCGCTCGGGTCGGGGTCGCCGAAGGCCTCCTCAACGGGGTCACCACCGTCGCCGACCACCACCTCACCTGGCCCGCCGGCTGCGACAGCGTCGGCATCGCCGAGGCGACCGCGGCCGCGGGGCGCGAACTCGGCGGCCGGCTGGTGTTCGTGCGCGGTGCGGCGCGCGACGACCCGGAGAAGGCCGCCGCCTCGGCCGACGCCATCGCCGAAGCGCTGGTGGCGGATGCACCGGGTGGCGTGAGCGCCGACGGCCTGCTGCAGGTCGCGGTCGGTCCCGCGGGCGTGCACAGCGACGGCGAGGCGACCTTCCGCCTGCTCGGCGAGGTCGCCGCCCGCCGCGGTCTGCGCCGCCGCACGCAGGCCAACGAGCAGGTGGATGTGGTCATCGCCCTGGAGAAGTACGGCAAGCGGCCGATCGCCCTGCTCGACGACTGGGGCTGGCTGGCGCCCGACGTCACCCTCGCCCACCTCTGCGGCGTCACCGACGACGAGATCGCGTTGCTCGCCGAGCGCGGGGTCACCGCGACGCACGCGCCGGGCTGCGACCTGCCGATGGGCTGGGGCGTCGCGCCGGTCGCCGCACTCCGCGCCGCAGGCATCGCGGTGGGCCTCGGCACCAGTGGTGGCGGCAGCAACGACGCCGGCCATCTGCTGGCGGATGCGCGGCTCGCGCTGCAGGTGGCACCGCTTGCCGGGCCGCCGATCGAAGCCCGGAGCATCCTGTCGATCGCCTCCGAAGGATCGGCGCAGGGACTCGGGCGCGGCGAACTCGGTCACCTCCGCCCCGGTTCCGCCGGCGACCTCTGCATCTGGGACGTCTCGGGCGTCGCCGACGCGGGCGTGGCCGACCCGGTCGCCGGACTCCTCTGGGCGTCGCCCGGCCGCCGGCCGCGGCACGTGGTGGTGGGCGGCCGCGTGGTGGTGCGCGACTACGAGCTCGTCGATCACGACGAGCGCGAGCTGGCGAGCGCGCTCAACGGTCTGCTGGCGGCGCGCCGCTGAAAGGACCCCGCCCTACAGCTCCAGCACCAGGCGCGGGCACGCCGCCCGCGACACGCAGATCATCATGACCTCGTTCGACTCCTGCTCGTCCGGGGTGAGCACCGAGTCGCGGTGATCGACCTCACCCGACACGACCGGCGTCTCACAGGTGCCGCAGGTGCCTTCCCGGCAGGAGGAGAGCACCAGCACGCCGGCCTCTTCGACCACGTCGAGGATGGACCGGTCCGGCGGCACCGTCAGCGTGAGCCCGGAGAGCTCCAACTCGACCTCGAACGCCTCGTGCCGCACGGGCTCGGTGACCTCGCGGGCTTCGAAGCGCTCGAGGTGCAGGGTACCGGCCGGCCACCCAGCATCGCGGGACTCCTGTTCGAGTGCGGCGAGCATCCGCGCCGGCCCGCAGCTGTAGACCGCGAGCGGCCCCTCGGCGTCGTCCGCCCGCACCGCCGAGCTGAGCGATCCGACGTCGAACCGCGAGGCCCCCGGCCCCGACGGCACGTGCACCCGCACGCGCGGCCCGTAGTGGCGCACCAGTTCATCGACGAACGGCATGCGTTCGAGGGCGCGACCGGCGTAGTCGAGCGTCCACGCCGAGCCCGCCGCCTCGGCGGCCCGGATCATCGGCAGGAGCGGCGTGATGCCGATGCCCCCCGCCACGAAGGCCAGGCGCGACGCAGCCGTCACCGGCTCCAGCGCGAAGTGGTTCAGCGGACCCCGGATGTGCAGCACCGACCCCTCGGCGATGTGCGCGTGCACGTGCTCCGACCCGCCGCGTCCGTCGGGTTCGCGCAGCACCGCCACCTGGTAACGCGACCGGTCGGCCGGGTCACCGCAGAGCGAGTACTGCCGCTCCACCCCCGGTTGCACCAGCACGTCGAGGTGCGCCCCGGGTTCCCACGCGGGCAGGAGCGCCCCGTCGGCCGCCCGCAGCTCGAGCAGAACCACGTCGTCGGCCACCCGCTTCGCCGACGCTACGACGGCGTCGATCTCGCGCAGCGCCCCGGCGCTCATGCCTCGGCCCGCCGTTCCTTCACGATGAACAGGCGGTACTCGCCGTCGCCCGCCGAGCACCAGCGGTGCAGGGTGCCGCCGGCGTAGTGGATCGAATCGCCCGGCAGCAACTCGAACTCGCCGTCGTCGGCCAGGTCGACCAGCACGCGACCGCTCACGACGTGCAGGAACTCGTCTTCGGCGTGGCGGTAGAACTCGCCCGGGTCGCGGTTCGAGCCCCGGAACTCCATCGGGATGAACGGTCCCTCGCCGTGCACGAGGATGCGCGCCGAACCGCCACCGAACGGGCCCTGCAGGCCCTCGGCCTTGCGCACGAGCGACACCCGGGCGACGCTCGCGCCGGGCACCAGGTCGTCGGTCGCGGCGGCGATCAACTCGATCTGCCTGGAGCCGAGTGCCCGCGCGATTCGCTCGAGCGAGAGCATGCTCGGCCGGGCCTGGGCGCGCTCGAGCT
>BADC01001012.1 GCA_000333435.1 Corynebacterium-like bacterium B27
GCGAGGGAACGTCACGTTCCCCTTCGTCGTGCGCGGCCCGACGGGGTTCCTGGGCGCGCGCAAAGCGGAGGTGGCGCGGGTGGTGCGGCGCGTGGACGACCTCTACGCATCGCTGCAGGGTTGAGGTACGGCGCGTAGCGAACTGCTACAGTTGACCCATGAGAACCATGCCGACCCGTATCGACGGCCAACTCTTCGAAGACGCGAAGACCGAGGGTGAGCTGCAGAGCCGAAGCGCCGCCCAGCAGATCGATCACTGGGCTCGCATCGGGCGTGAGCTGGAGTTGTCGCGCGCAGTGACTCACAGCGCTATCGCCGAAGTACTGGCTGGTCGCGAACGGTACGACACGCTCGACGACCGGGCACAGGCGATCGTGCGGGTCGCGTGGCAGGAGCAGATCTCGGAGCGGATCGCACGTCTCGACTTCGAGGAGCAGCTCGACGCGGCTGGGGCAACCTGGGCTGAGGCCGACGATGACGGCAACGTCATCGTGCGCCACCCGCGCGCGTGAGTTCGCCGGTTCTCCACGTCGTCGCTGGTCCGAACGGCGCGGGAAAATCGACCTTCGTGGCCCACATCCTTCAGCCGGTCACTCATCTGCCCTTCATCAACGCTGACGAGATCGCCGCGGAGCGCTGGCCGGGAGCCGAACCGGCGCACGCGTACGAGGCGTCCGCCGCGGCTGCTGCCGCCCGCGAACATGCACTCGCATCTCAACAATCGTTCATCACCGAAACTGTCTTCAGCCACGAGAGCAAGCGTGATCTCGTACAACAGGCCGGTTCTCTCGGCTATCTCGTGGAGCTGCACGTGGTCATGGTTCCCGAAGATCTGACCGTGTCCCGCGTCGGCTATCGCGTTGCACACGGAGGGCACAGCGTGCCCGAGACGAAGATCCGTGAGAGATACGGTCGACTCTGGAACCTCATCGCCGAGGCGCGTGCCTCGGCCAGTACAACGATCTTCTACGACAACACCAGGGCCCGCTCTCCCTTCCGACCAGTCGCCGAGTATCGGCGCGGCCTGCTGGTGGGAGAGGCCGTATGGCCGACCTGGACCCCCGCGGTCCTGCTGGGCAGCGGAACGTAGGGTGGAGGCGGAGAGGAGTCGGGTGAGCACGAGGGACGACGAGGCGCCGGGAGGCGCGACGGACGCCGCGGGGTGGCCGGCGCTGGCGGTGCCGGAGTGGACGGCGACGCGGGAGACGCTGCACATGTGGACGCAGATCGTGGGGAAGATCCGCATGGTGTCGACTCCGCC
>BADC01001011.1 GCA_000333435.1 Corynebacterium-like bacterium B27
GGAACTGACCGATCCGAGCCAACGCCGGCGCTACAACGAGTGGCACCAGCTCGATCACCGGCCCGAGAACCTCGCGCTGCCCGGGGTGGCGTGGGGCGATCGCTGGGCGCGTCCCGCAGACGCCGCAGTGCGCGGCCGGGCCTCGGAGCAGTACGCCGGCACCGACTACCTGGCGATGTACTGGTTCCGTGAGCCGCTCGCGCAGAGTCTCGCCGAGTGGGATGCGCTCGGGGAGGCGTCGTTCCAGTGGGGCCGCGGACCGATCATCCCGGGCGTGCGGCGCGCGCTGCTCGCGTTCTTCCGGCCCGTCAAGGGCTACTCGGCGCAGAGCGCTCTGGTGTCGCCGGACGTGCTGCCCTTCCGGCCCAACCGCGGCCTGCACGTCACGCTCGAGTCCTACGCCGAACCGCACTCGGCATCGGTGCACGAGCGGTTCGCCTGGGAGGATCGCGAGCTCGTGCCCGAGCTGCTCGCGCTGCCGGGCGTCGCCGGGGTGTGGACGTTCTCGTTCGATCACGCTCAGCGCCACTCCACCCTGCCGCTCGAGGGGGCGGCGACGGATGCGCCGGGCAGTCTGCGCATCCGTCTGGTCTATCTCGACGACGACCCCGTCGCCCTCGCACCCGGCATCGCCGAGCTCGCCGCGCGCCGCGACGCCGCCGCCGACGGCGCCCGAGTGGAGCTCGAGACCGCCGTGACCACGATCATTCCGTGGCAGGACTGGTGAACCGGCTCAGCGGGGTCTCTCCGTTCGCGGCCAGCCGGTCGAGCACGCGCCGGCGCTGAGCGAGGGCGTCGGCGAAGCGGATGTCGCCCCAGACGCCCGGGCCGGCGCCCGGCTCCTCGCCGGAGCGCGCGGGCTCGCCCAGCACGCGGGCGGCGTGGTGCGGCCACTCGGGGTCGTCGAGCGCGGTGCGGCCGAGGAGCACGAGGTCGGCGTCGCCGCGTTCGAGCAGGAGCTCGGCCTGCCGGGGGTCGACCACGAGGCCGACGGTCGCGGTGGGCACGCCCACCTCGCGGCGCAGTCGCGCCGAGTAGTCGGCGTGGAAGGCGTAGCCGCGGCGCACGCGGAGGTCGACCGAGCGATCGGTCGAGATGCCGCCCGATGAGGTGTCGATCAGGTCGACCCCGGCGGCGGCGAGTGCGGCGGCGATCGGCACGGTGTCGTCGATGGTGAGTCCGTCGACGGCGGCGT
>BADC01001010.1 GCA_000333435.1 Corynebacterium-like bacterium B27
CACTATATGGCACTCCGACCGGACTGTCGCGAGTTTCGCCGGAGCAGAACGTCCTTGACGCGGCCCGGCACGGACACGAGTAGAACAGAGTCATGCCGATCACTCCGTCGTCGCCGCCCGCCGTCTCCGCCGCCGTCCTGACCGACCTGAGGGAGCGCCTGCTGCGCTTCCGCCCGGTGCCCACCGCCGCCGCCGAGCCGTGGGCACGCGGGGTGGACCCCGGCTACCTCGCCGACCTCATCCACTACTGGGCGAACGACTACGACTGGACGGTGCACGAGCAGCGCATCCGCGAGCTGCCCTGGACGGCAGCCGGTGAGCGCTGGCCGGTGCGGATGATCCATCAGACGGCGCCCGACCCCGCCGCCGTGCCCGTGGTGCTGCTGCACGGCTGGCCCGACTCGATCCTCCGCTTCGAACGCGTGCTGCCGCTCCTGACCGACCTGAACGTCGTCGTGCCTGCCTTGCCCGGGTTCCCCTTCGCGGCTCCGATTTCGGAAGGCGGCCTCTCGGCCGTGAAGCTCGCCGACGCGGTCGCCGACGCCGTCGCCGGTCTCGGCTACGAGCGCTACGTGATCTCGGCGGGCGACGTCGGCTGCGACGTCGCGGAGGCGCTCGCGGCGAGATACCCGGAGCGCGTGGCGGCGCTGCACCTCACCGACGTGTCGCAGTACCACTTCCTCGTGGACCCGCCGACGGACCTCTCCGCGGCCGAGGTGGAGTACGTGCGTTACGGTCATCGCTGGCAAGCCGAGGAGGGCGGCTACATGCACGAGCAGGGCACCAAGACGCAGACCATCGCAGCTGCTCTGGGCGACTCTCCAGCCGGCCTGGCCGCGTGGCTGGGCGAGAAGTTCCGCAGCTGGACCGACAACGACGGCGACCTGGATTCGGTGTTCACGCGGGACGAGCTGCTCACCTGGATCACGGCCTACTGGGTGACGGACTCGATCGGCACGTCATTCACTCCGTACGCCGAAAGCGGCGCCAAGCCCTGGGGCAGGATCGAAGCGCCGACGTCGTTCACCGTTTTCCCCCGCGACCTCGTGAACGCACCGCGTGAGTTCGCGGACCGGTTCTTCCGGGTGCAGGGCTGGCAGGAGTTCGCGCGCGGTGGACACTTCGCCGCCTGGGAACAGCCCGCGGACTACATCGGCGGGGTGCGCTCCGCTGTGCGCCTCAGCGGCCTCCCCGGGCAGCCGGCGGCGGGGGCGTGAACTCGTCGACGACGAGGGTGTCGGCGCGGAAGTGGCCGGTGCGATAGGCCGCCCGGCCCGCCATGTGCGCCGACACCGGCGCCGTGAGGCTTTGGAAGAACACGATGGCGACCGCCAGCGTGATCGTGCCGACCGACGGGTTGGTCACCGCGACATCCGCCACGATCGCCACGATGCCGAGGATCTGCGGCTTCGTGGCCGCGTGCAGCCGCGACAGCACATCCGGGAACCGGATGAGGCCCACGCCCGCCGCGAAGCACATCAGCGCCGAGAGCAGCACGAGCACCGCCGTCACGATGTCGCGCAGGTCGAAGTCGAAGCCGAGGTCGAGCGGGCCGGTCATGTGTCGTCCCTCGAGGCCAGGAACCGCGCCACACTCACGGAACCGACGATGCCGAACAGCGCCAGCCCCAGCAGCACGGGCAGCGTGTCGGTGTGCCGGTTGATGGCCATCTCGGCGCCGATGGCGCACATGGCGGTGGCCACCAGGACATCGGATGCGATGATCCGGTCGAGCGCCGACGGCCCGCGGATGATGCGCCACAGCGCCCCCACCGCGCCGGCCGCCATGAGCAGGCCGGCGATCACGACGACGACGATCATCGGGGGTCCTCCTCTCGCAGCCGCGCCAGGTCGGCCGCCGAGCCGGCGGCGAGGATGAGCCGCCGCTCCGTGGCCAGCACGGAGCGCTTCAGCGCCGGCACGTCGTCGGCCGACCGCACGTTCAGCGCGTGCAGGTACAGGGTCGAGTTCTCGCGGTCGACGTCGAGCACGATCGAACCGGGCACGAGTGAGACGGCTTCAGCGGTGAACGTCATGACGAGGTCGGACCGGGTGCGCAGCGACACGGCGAAGATCGCGTTGCTCGGCCGATAGCGCGGGCTCACCGCGGTCCAGGCGATCTGCAGCGACGCGCGCACGATGTCGGCCAGCAACCGCACCAGGAAGGCGAGCGCGTAGAGGATGTTGAGCCGCCCGCTCAGTGCCACCGCCGGCAGGTAGAACGCGATCGACACCAGCAGCGCGAGAACGACGCCCGTGGCGAGGTTCAGCCAGCTGAACGAGCCCCAGAGCAGCATCCACAGCAGCACCAGGCCGAGGAAGGGGACGACACCGCTCGCGATCCGCGCTCTCACGGCGCGCCCCCGGGGAACACCGAATCGACGTAGGCCGTCGGCGTGGCGACGTTCCCCGCCGCGCGCTGAGCGAGGGCGAACAGCGGACCGGCGAAGACGGTGAGGCACAGGGTGAGCACGATCAGGCCGGTGGCTGCGCCCACCATCAGGCGCGAGGTGCCGACCGCCGGCGCGACGCCCGTCGCCGTGCCGTTCGTCGACTCCGGGCTCTCCTGGAGCGATTCGATCATCGGCGACGAGTACCCTTCCACGTCTTCCTTGGGCCGCCAGAACGCCATGTTCCAGACCCGCATCAGCGCGTAGAGGGTGAGCAGCGACGTGATGACACCGGCCCCGATGAGCACGTAGACGAGCGGCGAGGGCGACGCCGCGCCGGCCTCGAACAGGCCGATCTTGCCGAGGAAGCCCGAGAACGGAGGGATGCCACCGAGGTTCAGGGCGCCGATGAAAAACAGGATCGCGACGTACGGAGCTTTCTTCAGCAGTCCACCGAGGCGCGTGATCGACGTCGATCCGCCCACCCGCTCGACCAGCCCGACCACGAGGAACAGGGCCGTCTGCACGGTGATGTGGTGCACGATGTAGTAGATCGTGGCGCCGGTGGCGAGCTCGGTGCCGATGGCGACGCCGAAGATCATGTACCCGATGTGGCTCACCAGCGTGAACGACAGCAGGCGCTTCACATCCGCCTGGGCGAGCGCGCCGAGGATGCCGACGAGCATCGTGAGCCCGCCGATGATGAGCAGCGGCACGGTCAGCGGCACGTCGAAGAACATCAGCTTGTCGGTGCGGATGATGGCGTACACGCCGACCTTCGT
The DNA here is from genome assembly GCA_000333435.1 of Corynebacterium-like bacterium B27. Classification (GTDB taxonomy): domain Bacteria; phylum Actinomycetota; class Actinomycetes; order Actinomycetales; family Microbacteriaceae; genus Herbiconiux. Next base: position 3,172 of record BADC01001010.1, read on the forward strand.
CAGCAACCCGGCGAACACCGCCGTCACCGGCGCCGGGGCGGTCGGGTACGAGTCCGGCAACCAGAACGACAGCGGGAACACGGCCGCTTTCACCGCGAATCCGATCAGCAGTGCCGCGCACAGGATCACCTGAACGTCGAGCGGCAGCTCGCGGATGCGGTCGCTGAGCAACGCCATCGTCACCGTTCCGGTGGCGCCGTAGATGAGCGCGATCGCGCCGAGGAAGAGCAGCGACGACACCAGGCTCACCACGACGTAGGTGACGCCGGCGCGGATGCGCGACCCGGTGCCGCCGAGCGTCAGCAGCACGTAGCTGGCCGCGAGCAGCATCTCGAACCCGACGTACATGTTGAACAGGTCGCCCGCGATGAAGGCGTCGAACAGGCCGCCGGCGAGGATGAGGTAGGTGGGGTGGAAGATCGAGACCGGGGTGTCGCGATCGCGATCGGCGATGCCCTGGCCCACCGCGAACACGAGCACGCCGAGGAGCATGAGCGCCGAGACCACGACCATGATCGCGGCCAGCCGGTCGACCACGAGCACGATGCCGAAGGGCGGCGGCCAGGCGCCCACCTCCACCACGGCCGGCACGCCCGTGCGGTCGACCTCGGCCAGGAGAAGGGCGGCGGCGGCCGTCACCGCGGTCAGCGCCGTGACGCTGATGGCGATCTGCACCCGCGGATAGCGGCCGAGGATGAGGGTGATCGCCGCTCCGACGAGCGGGATGATGACGAGCAGCGGGACCAGGGCGTTCATCGCATCACGTCCCGATCGCGCTCGCTGGGCTCTTCGGGCGCGGCGCCCCGCGCATCCGTCGGCCCGTCGGACTCGTCGTCGCCGCCCTCGCCGAGCACCGACCGCACCGCCTCGTCGTCGCCCTCGAGGTTCTGGTGGAAGGCCAGCGCCGCGTCGGCCTCCGCGGCATCCTGCTCGTCTTCGTCGCTCGTCACGTCGTCGCCCTCGTCGCCGAGGTTCGAGAGCCACCACGAGCGGTAGATGAGCGCCAGGATGAACGCGGTCACGCCGAAGTTGATGACGATGGCGGTGAGCATGAGCACCTGCGGCACCGGGTCGACGATGTCGGCGGGCTGGGTGGCGCCGTCGATGATCGGCGACTCGCCCGAGCGGCCCGACATGAGGAAGATGAGCAGGTTCGTGGCGTTGCCGACGAGGAGGAAGCCGATCAGGATGCGCGTGAGACTGCGTTCGAGCATCACGTAGACGCCCGTGCCGTACATCACGGCCATCAGCACCACGAGGGTGAGGGACGCGCTCACGCGGCATCACCCCCGGTCGGCCCGCTCGTGGCGCGGCTGGCGACGCGGCCCCCGGTATCGGCCTCGTCGGCCACGACGGAGTGGTCGTCGGGAGCGGCGTCGACGTCGTCCTCGGCCTGCTGCCGGTCGACCTCGCCGCCGAGGGCGCGCAGGATGTCGAGCACGACGCCGATCACCACGAGGTAGACGCCGATGTCGAAGATCGTCGAGGTGCCGAAGGAGAGATGGCCGAACAGCGGCACGTCGGTCTCGAAGTA
>BADC01001009.1 GCA_000333435.1 Corynebacterium-like bacterium B27
GACTCGTTCACCACGTCGGAGTTCACGCTCGGCGGAGTGGAGTTCGTCGCCGCGCTCCGAGCCGCCGGCCATGACGTCACCCACGTGCCGTGCCACGAGATCACGACCCGGGTGCCCGGCACCGCCGACGAGCTGCGGGCGCTCGCCGACGTGGTCGTGGTCTCGGATGTCGGCGCCAACACCTTCCAGCTCCCGCCGGCCACCTTCACCCGCTCCGAGTCACAACCCGACCGCACGGATGCGCTCCGCGGCTTCGTCGAGCGGGGCGGGGGTCTCCTGATGGTGGGCGGGTACCTGACCTTCTCCGGCATCGACGCCAAGGCCCGCTGGGGCCACAGTCCGCTCGCCGAGGCGTTGCCGGTGCGGATGCTCGACCGCGACGACCGGGTGGAACTCCCGGCGGGGGCTCGGCCGGTGACCGCGGCCGAGCATCCGATCACCGGCGGACTCGAGGCGGAATGGCCGGCGCTGCTCGGGTTGAACGAGGTGTCGGTGCGCGGGTCGGGCACGGAGCTCGCGAGCTGCGCGGGGCATCCGCTGCTCGTGGTCGGCGAGTACGGCGCCGGACGATCGGGCGCGTTCACCTCTGACATCGCGCCGCACTGGGCGCCGCCCGGCTTCGTGGCGTGGGACGGCTACGGCACCCTGTTCGACCGGACGGTGCGCTGGCTGGCTGGCGAGGTGCTCGCATGAACGAGGCCACGGGCGCGCCCGGGTCGGTCACCGTCGCCGGGGCCGTCGATCGGGTCGACACGGTCATCACGCATGCCACCGTGCTCACCCACACGACCCGGCCGGAACCCGGTTACCCCGGGCTGCCGCGGGCGGACACGGCGGCACGCGGAACCGCGACCTTCCTCGCCGATCACGCCATCGGCATCCGTGACGGGGTGATCGTCTGGGTCGTGCCGGCCGGCCAGGTCGAGCCCGCTGTGCTCGCCCAGGCGGCCGTGATCGATGCGCGTGGGCAGGTCGCGATCCCGGGCCTGATGAACTCGCACACGCACTCGCCGATGACGATGTTCCGGGGCTCGGCCGAAGACGTGCCGACCGACGAGTGGNTCAACAAGCACATCTGGCCGATGGAGGTGAATCT
>BADC01001008.1 GCA_000333435.1 Corynebacterium-like bacterium B27
CGTTCGGGTCGCCGCCGAAGGCCCGGATGTTCTGCTGCACCCAGCGGAGGGCGCAGAGCCAGTCCGACAGGGCGGCGTTGGTTCCGGATGCCGTGCTCCCGAACCCCTCGACGCCCAGCCGGTAGGCGATCGAGACGAACACGATGCCGCGGCGGGCGAGCGCCGATCCGTCGTACCAGGGGCTCGCCGCGGAGCCGGCGACGTAGCCGCCGCCGTGGATCCAGACGACCACGGGCGCGCTCGGGCCGGGCCGGTTCTCGCCCAGCGGGGTGAAGACGTTCAGGGTGAGGATGTCGTCGCCGCCGTCGATCGACGGCTCCGGGATGACGGTCTCGGCGTAGGGCCGCCCGCGCTGCGGAGTGGCGCCCCACCGCGTCGCTGCGAACTCGCCCGGAAACGGCGCTCGCGGGCGCGCGGGCGTGAAGCGGAACTCGCCCGCCGGTGGCTCGGCGTACGGGATGCCCAGGAAGACGCCAACCTCGTTGTCGCCGTCGCCGTCGCCGTCGCCGACACGGACACCGCGCACGGTTCCGGCGGCGCAGCTCACCACTGGATCGTTCATGATGCGCCGAACAGGCTCTCCTCGATGGTGTCGAGCGAGGTGCGCATGGCGCCGAGGAGCACCGCCTTGTCACCGAGCTCGGTCAGCCGGATCTGGGTGTCGGGACTCGTGCGCGCCGCGAACTCCTGCTCGAGGGCGGTGACGAGCGGCAGTCCGATCTCGCTGAAGGCACCGCCGACCACGAGCACCTCGGGCGACAGCAGACAGGCGATGGCATGGAGCCCCGGCGCGAGGGAGGCCGCGAGCTCGCGCACCTGCACCAGGGCGTCCTCATCGCCCGTTCGGGCCCGCTGGGCGAGATCGAAGGCGCGGATGCCGTCATCCGACCGAGGCGAATCCAGCGCGAGGAGCGGATTGGGGGCCATCGACTCGCCCAGCCCGTAGACCGGCTGCGCCCAGTAGACCTCACCGGCCTGTCCGTGCAGACCCCGGTAGAGCTTGCCGCCGATCACGATACCCACGCCGACCCGGCGGCCTTCGGCGAGCACGTACACGTAGTCCGAGGCGGCCTGCGCGCCGCCGCGCCAACCCTCGCCGATCGCCGCGAGCTTGGCGTCGTTCTCGGTCATCACCGCGCACGGGAAGAGATCGGCCAGGGCGCTGGAGACCGAGAACCCCGACCAGTCGACGACACCGGGACCGGTCGCGCCGACGGCGCCCTTCAGCTCGACGATGCCGTCATCTTTCACGACGCCCATCGTGGAGACCGTGGCGGCCGCGACCTTTGCCCCGTCGATGCCCGTGGTGCGATACAGCGCGGTCACCGCGTCGCGCACACGCTCGAGGCGTTCGGAGCGGGTCGTCGCGGCACTCACGCGTTCGGTCCACGAGCCGAGCGGCCGGCC
>BADC01001007.1 GCA_000333435.1 Corynebacterium-like bacterium B27
TATAATCGCTGGTCGGGCATGCGCCTGCCCGATTACCTGTCTTTCTTCGGCGGGCGTCGCTTCGTGCCGATCGTATCCGGCGTCGGCGGGCTCGTGCTCGCGGCCGTAATCGGCTTCGCCTATTCGGCGATCGCCACCGGAATGGATGCGCTGAGTTACGGCATCATCCACTCGGGGGCGGGCGGGCTATTCCTGTATGGCGTGCTGAACCGGCTGCTGATCGTCACCGGCCTGCACCATATCCTCAATAACGTCGCCTGGTTCATCGTGGGCGATTTCCACGGTGCGACCGGCGATCTCAACCGCTTCTTCGCCGGCGATCCGAGTGCGGGTGCGTTCATGACCGGCTTTTTCCCGGTCATGATGTTC
>BADC01001006.1 GCA_000333435.1 Corynebacterium-like bacterium B27
CGGAGCCCGTTCTTGCGGGACGGCTTCGTGGCGAAGGCGCCCCAGAAGAAGCGGGCGGAGTAGGCGACTGTCAGGACCGAGCCGAGGGTTACTCCGATGAGGGCGACGGCTCCCCAAGGGTTGCCTTCGGTGGTGGAGTCGAGGAAGGCGGTGAGGACTGCTTCCTTCGCGACGAAGCCGAGGAGGGGCGGGAGGCCGGCCATGCTCGCCACCGCGATGAGGGCGATCGCGGCGAGGAGGGGGCGGCGGCGGCCGAGGCCGGAGATCTCGCGGAGGTCGCGGGTGCCCTCGTCGTGGTCGACGATGCCGACCACGAGGAAGAGGGTGGCCTTGAAGAGGGCGTGGGCGAGGAGGAGTGCTGCGCCCGCGAGGGCGGCGTCTCGTGTGCCGAAGCCGACGACCACGGTCAGGAAACCGAGCTGGCTGACCGTGCCGTAGGCCAGCAGCAGCTTGAGGTCGTTCTGGCGCATCGAGCGCCAGGCGCCGAGCAGCATCGTCCAGACGCCGAGGCTGACGAGCACGGGTGTCCAGCCGGGAGTGTCGGCGAAGCCGGGGGCGAGCCGGGCGATGAGGTAGATGCCCGCCTTCACCATCGCGGCGGCGTGCAGGTAGGCGCTCACCGGAGTGGGTGCCGCCATGGCGGCGGGGAGCCAGAAGTGGAACGGCACGAGCGCCGACTTCGACAGAGCTCCCACCAGGATGAGCATGATCGACGTGGTGACGAGTGCCGAGCCGGCCGGCGGGTCGCTGACCAGGCGCGCAATGGAGCTGGTGCCGGCATCCACCGTCAGCAGCACGATGCCGACCAGCATCGCGAGGCCGCCGAAGGTGGTGACGAGCAGCGCCTGCAGGGCGGCGCCGCGGCTCTCCTTGCGGCCGGTGTAGTGGCCGATGAGGAGGTAGGAGAGCACGCTCGTGATCTCCCAGAACATGAACATGATGTAGATGTCGTCGGCGGTGACGAGGCCGTACATGGTGCCGGCGAAGGCGAGCAGCAGCGCGGCGAAACGGCCGAGCTGGGGTTGCGGGGAGAGAAGTACCGCGCGCAGTACACGAGCACGAGGGCACCCACGCCGGTCACGACGAGGGCGAGGAGCCAGGCCAGGGTGTCGACCCGGAAGCTCAGGGCGATGCCGAGCTGGGGAATCCACTGCACGGTCTCGGTGGCGGCCCCGCCGTGCAGCACCTGCTCGCTCTGCGTCAGCGTGAAGATGAATGCGCCGGCCGGCAGCGCCGCGATGAGGTAGAACACCCGCGTCGACAACACCCGCGTGAGAAGCGGAGTGAGCGCTGCAAGTCCTGCGAACAGCAGCAGGACCAGGATCACGCGGATCTCCTCATGTCGGGGAGAGGGGCAGCCCTCAGTCTACCCGGGCCTTCTGAGTGCTGCCCGGAGCGTTCGCTGCCGCCCTTGCTCAGCCCGCCTGTCGCTTGATGAACGCGGCCATCCCCGGCACGGTGAAGGCCACATGCCCGCGTTCCGGAGAGTAGATGTTGCCGCTACGAATGAGATCGCGGCGGGCGACCGACAGGTCGGTCGATTTCTTTCCCAACCGAGTGGCGAGATCGCGGATCGTCGACCGGGCGTCGTCGTCGTCGGCCATCGCGAGCATGAAGGACTGTTGGGCGCGCGTCGCACGCTCCCAGCGGGATCGGTAGAGCCCGCGGTCGATCTCCGCACGCGCGAGGTCGATCCCGATCTCGGCGTCGTCGAGCGTGATGACATCAGAGGTTCTGGCCGACCAGACGTGGCTGCCGCACGCCTGAATGAAATAGGGATAGCCTCCGGTCACCGCCACGACCGCTGCGAGTGCATCCTCGTTCCACTCGACGCCGTACCCCCGTGCCGGCACGGCGAGTGCGTTCCTCGTCGCGGGCTCGTCGAGCAGGTCGACCGGTCGGTAGTCGTAGAGACGCTCGGCATAGCTCGTCGCGTCGGCGAGCACGCTCGGCAGAGACGGCAGGCCTGCCCCCACGAAGACGATCGGCGGAGGGAAGGGGCTCTGGCCGAGGTTGTGCAGCGCGACGTTCAGAGCGGCCAATTCCTTTTCCGGGGCCTCCTGCAATTCATCGATCAACACCAAGAGAGTGCTGCCGACATCGCGCGCTGCGACGCCGATCGCTTCGAGGAGTTCTTGGAGGTCGACCGCGAGGTCTCCGCTGTCTGCGACTCCGGTCTCAGCCTCCAGGTCGACGCCGAAGGTGTAGCTGCCGCTCGGATCGACCCGGATCTGGAACGACTTCAGTACGCGCGCTGCACGAAGCCAGAGCTGCCGAGCCTTCTCCGATGTGGAGATGATGCGCCGCAGGGTCAGATTGAGTTGCTTCGACAGAGCGGCGGCGAGAGATTGCCCGGGCGAAGCTTCGACCTTCACGACCAGAAGACCTAGCTCCTGGGCCTCCCGCCCGAACTGATTGAGCAAGACGGTCTTGCCCACCCCGCGAAGACCGGAGAGCACCCAGGGGCGCTGACCCTCTCCGGTCTGCCGGGATTCCCACAG
>BADC01001005.1 GCA_000333435.1 Corynebacterium-like bacterium B27
ACACGGCCCCGCGCTCGTCGTCGCCGATCAGCGTCGCGCGCACGTCGATCCGGCGCCCGCGGCGGCTGACCCAGGCCTCCGGATGCGCGATCAGGTTCGTGCTCCAGGCCGGATGCGCAGCGCTCGCGAAGTTGCTGCCGGTGACGAGCATCCGCCCACCGGGTTCAGGAACGTACATCAGGGCGGTCTCCCGTTCGAGGCCGGACTTCGCGCCGACGGTGTGGAGCACCAGCGAGGGCACGAGCAAGCCGCTCAGCTGCACCCGGCCCCGCGTGAGCCAGGTCATGCCGCGCTCGAGCTGCGGCATGATCGTGGGGCCCACCCGGCGGAAGAAGCGGGTGCGCGAGAAGCGGGCCACGACGATCCGCACCGCACGCACGAAGGAAGCCATCACCCCATTGTGCCGCTGATGGGCCAGACACAGGACCGGAAAGAAGAACTCGCACACGGTGGCCTGGTGCGCCGGGAAGGCAACATGGTGACCCTCGGCGACGGCTCGCAGTGGTGGCTCAACGGGGCCGCATGGGCGAGGGACGAAGCGGACGCCCTGATCGTGCGAGACCGTCAGATCCTCCGAGAGCAGGTGAAGTGATGCCGAAGCTGATCACCGAGTGGAGCACCGACGACCCCGGACTAGCCGAGATGCTGAAGAGCATCGCAGCGGAACCCGAATACAGCGAACTCCGCCTCGAGATGGAGATCGCGCTCCACCAGTTCCAGGCGAAGCACACCGCTGAGCAGCTCGGCCGGCTTCGCGCCGACCGCCTGGACTCGGAACGCAGGCGTGCGCGATGGGCCGAGATCAAGGCGCAGCGCGCCGCAGAACGAGCGGAGGGGAGTGATGCCTGAGCGCATCCAGCTATCGCGCCGCAAGGGATGGCGCAAACCCGACAACACGGTCGTGGTGGCCCGTCCATCGAAATGGGGGAACCCCTTCCGTGTCGGTGTGAACGCCTTCAACCGGGCCAACGCGGTCGAGCAGTTCCGCGAGATGGCCACGCGCCCGGGCCGATCCTTCGAAGGATTTCGGGAGCAGGTCCGCGACGAGCTCGCCGGCAAGAATCTCGCATGCTGGTGCCCGCTCGACCAGCCCTGCCACGCTGACGTGCTCCTCAAGATCGCGAACGGCTGATGAGCCTGCCTCAGGAGACGTTGAAGGTGGGCTCGAAGTCGTTGTTCGGGTCCTTCGCGGCACGTTCGAGGTTGCTCAACACGTTGGCGGGCTTCTGCATCCACCCCATCACAGTTGCTTCCATCTCTGACGCGATTTT
>BADC01001004.1 GCA_000333435.1 Corynebacterium-like bacterium B27
CCCCCCCCACCAGGGCGAAAGGTTCACGGCACCGAGTCGGGCCAGAACGACGCGATCACGAGCAGCAACGGGAAGCCCACCATGAGGAGCACCGTGCGCACCCGCCCGATCCACTTCACCGGCACGATGCCGGGCTTCCGCACCAGGATCGTGATGCCGAGCAGCAGGTCGCTGACCAGGATGACGATCGCCATCCAGAGCGGCACGAGTCCCACCACCACGAGTGTGGCGCACACCACGAACTGGCTCACCCGGTCGGCGATCGGGTCGAGCTTCTTACCGAGGTCGGTGGTCTGGTCGAACCGCCGGGCGATGAAGCCGTCGGCCCAGTCGGTGATGCCGAGCACGATGAGCGTGATGAGCGCCGCCAGCGGGCTCCGGAACACCACCAGCAGCACCACGAACAGCGGGGTGAGGATGAGGAGTCGCCCGAACGAGATGGCGTTGGGCACGTTCACGCGTCGGGCAGCGCCTCGGTCGTGATGATGGTTCCGGTCCACCCCGCCTGGGCCGCGATCACCTCGGTCAGCTCTGCGTTGACGTACAGGATGCCCCCGTCCGGCCCCGCCGAGTGGAAGTACGAGTCGTTGAACACCGAGTCGCTCAGCACGACCTTGACGTTCGGATAGGTCTGCACGATACGCGCGATGGCGCGCTCCGGATCGGACATCGCATCCCCTCTCCCGGCCCGGTCGTTCGCTAGCCTGGAGCCAGCTTACTTCCAGGGGGTATTCATCGATGGAGTTCACGACCGAATCGCTCGGCAACGGCATCGCGGTGATCCGCGGCGACGGGCGCCTGAACATGGTCTCCGGCCCGGCACTGCGCGAGACGGTGAAGCGGCGCATCGACGCCGGCGAGTCACGCATCGTGGTCGACCTCAGCCGCGTTCCGTTCATGGACTCCTCCGGTCTCGGCGCCCTGATCGGCTGCCTCAAGTCGGCCCGCGAGGCCTCGGGCGACCTGCGCATCGTGGCTCCCTCCACGCAGGTCGCCATGGTGCTGACGCTCTCCAACGTCGACCGGATCCTCACCCCGTATGACTCGGTCGAGGCGGCCTACCGTGACTGAGAAGCGCAGCAGCCTCGTCTTCACCACACCGCCGGACGACGTGGATGCGGTGCACGGTTTTCTCGAGACCGTGTGGTCCGCGAATCCGGAGGTCTCCGACCTCGAGCGCATGGCCTTCGAGACCGCCCTGATCGAGCTCGCGACCAACGTCATCCAGCATGCCGGCGGTGCCGGCGGGGTGACCTGCGTGCTCTCGGTCACCGCCGACGAGAACGGTCTGGCCGCGACCCTCGCCGACACCGCGGACGCGGGCGGCATCGTGCTGATGGGCCGGGAGATGCCGGATGCGCTCTCCGAGTCGGGGCGGGGCATCCCGCTCATCCAGGCCCTCGTCGACGAGCTGCGCTACGAACGCATCGACGACCGCAACGTCTGGACGATCACGCGGGGTCGCGCCGGCTGACCACCACCACGGTCACGTCGTCCGCGCCGGCGGTGCGGGCGGCCGAGGTGAGTTCTGCGAATCGCGTCACCGCCTCCTGCGGTGAACCGGCGCCGTGCACGATCGCCGCGACCCGGTCGAGCGAGTCGAGCGTGCCGTCGAACAGGTCGAGCACGCCGTCGGTGAAGGTGACGAGCTGGTCGCCGGGTTCGAGCGTCGCCGTGCCCCGTGTCCACTCCCCCTCGGCGACGATGCCGATGGGGAGGCCCGTCGCCGTGAGGCGCTCCGCCGTTCCGTCGCGACGCACCAGCACCGAGAGGCCGTGCCCCGCATCCGCGTAGTCGATACGCCCGGTGCGGGTGTCGATCACCGCATGGAACAGGGTGGCGAAGCTGCCGATGATGCCGAGGTCGTGGGCGAGCTGCTCGTTCACGGCCGCGACCGCGCCCACCACGTCGCTGCCGCTGCGGGACTGGAACGCGGAGCGCACGGCGGCCGCCATGATGGCCCCCGCCGCACCCTTGCCCATCACGTCGGCCAGGGTGAGCTCGATGACGGCGCCGTCGCCGTGCCAGGCGTAGAAGTCGCCGCCCACCCCCTTCGCGGGCAGGCAGATGCCGGCCACGTCGTAGTCGGGCCGGGCCGGCTGGTCCTGCGGCAGCAGTCCCTGCTGCACCTCGGCGGCGCGGTCGAGGTCGGCGGTGTCCTGCAGCTCCCGCTCCACCCACTGGCCCATCTCGTCGAGCAGCCGCCGTTCGTCGTCACTGAACTCGCGCGGGGCGGTGTCCACGAGGCACAGGGTCCCCACCCGGTAGTCGTCGCCGAGGCTGAGCGGCCGTCCGGCGTAGAACCGGATGTGCCGCTCGTCGGAGACCGGCAGGCGATGTGCGAACCGCTCGTCCTCCGTCGCGTCCGGCACCACCAGCACACCGGGGCGCCGGATGGTGACCTCGCAGAACGAATCCGTGCGCTCGATCGCGAACGACTTGCCCGGCAGGTGGGGCGACTTCGTGAACTGCCGCGCGTCGTCGATCAGGTTGATCTCGGCGACCGGCACCCGGAACAGTTCACGGGCGATGCGGGTGATGCGGTCGAAGCGCTCCTCGGCCGGCGTATCGAGGAGCTCCAGGCGCCGCACCGCGGCCACCCGGTTCCGCTCGAAGGCGTCGTCGTTCTCGGACTCCTGCTCACCCAACCCCATGCGAGCTAGCGTAAGGCACCAGCCGGAAGATGCGGAGCTGCGCCCGA
>BADC01001003.1 GCA_000333435.1 Corynebacterium-like bacterium B27
CGGCCGACAGCTCGACCTCGTCGTCGGCATCGAGCGCCGTCTCGCCGAAACTGGTCGGCGGCATCTGCTTGCTGTCACCGACCACCACGACCGAATCGGCGCGACCCATCGCGCCCACCGCATCCGCCACCCGGATCTGCGACGCCTCATCGAACACGACCACATTGAACAGGCCCGGCTTCGCGGGGAAGAACCGCGCCACCGACTCGGGCGACATCAGGGTGATCGGCAGGATCTGCGTGATCAGCTCGCCGAAGGTGTCGAGCAGCGTGCGCACGCTCATCCCGCCCCGCTGCCGTTCGAGCTGGCGGCGGAGCAGGCCGACCTGGCCCGCGGGGGCGCTTGAGTCGAATCGTCTGAGCGCCAGAACGTGCGCCGGGATGGCGTTCGGCAGCTCGGCGCGGATTGCCAGCGCACTCGTGGTGAAGCGCTCGATCGAGCGGTTGTGGGCCGTCGGGTCGAAGTCGGCCAGGCCGGTGTTCTGCTCGCGCTCGTCGACGGATGCCGCGGCGAGACCCTTCTCGAACGACAGACGCGCGTCATCCGCACTGAGGTCGCCGGACTCGAGGGCGCTCACCGCGTCGGACATGCCCCGGCGGCGGAGCGGCTCGAGTGCTCGCGTGAAGGCCAGCCAGCGGTCGAGGGCGACGGGCGTGGGGGAGTCGAGGTTGCGGCCGGCGCGGGTGGCGGCCCAGGCGGCGAAGAAGGTTTGGCGCTGGGGCTCGTGAGACTGGCTGGTCGGGGCGGACTGATCGGTCGAGGCAACGTGGCCCGTCCTGTCCGCCGGGCCGGAGGCCCACGCGCCGAGATCGCTTGCCGTGGTGTGGGCTGCAGTGATGAGGGCCGACCACGCTGTTGCCAGCGCTGCGATTGCGGCAGCTCGGGATGCATCCGGGGGCGTGGCCTCGTAGAGGCGGCGGCACTCGCGCGTGAATGCATCCGGCTCCTCGCCGGGGCGGACGCCGATGGTGGTGCCGACCCAGCGGAGCCATGCGATCTGCGCCGTCACGGACTCCGCGTCGGCCGGGCGGAACGGGTTCCAGTCGGCGGCGATCCGCACGCCTGCGAGTTGCTCAACGGATGCGCGCAGGGATTGCAGGTAGCCGGCCGACTCGGCGACCTGGCCGGTCAGGGTCGAGAGTTGCTTGAGGTCGACCGCGCCGGGGGAGCGGAGCGCCGGCGCCAGCCGCGCGGCGACCGCACGGCGGCGCTTCTTGCGACCGAAGAAACCGGACTGGTCGGCGGCGATCGCCTCGGCATGGATGCTCGCGATGTCGAGGGCGACCGCCTCCGGCTGGGCCTGCTGCAGCCAAGCCGGGGGCGACTGCGTCAGAGCGGTCAGCTGGTCGACGACCGCTTGCGCCGCCGTGTTCCAGACGCTGGGTGTCGTGGTGTCGCGGGCCGCGTCGATGGTGGCGAGCGGCTCGCGCTGGTAGCCGTCGATGCGCGACCAGTCGGCGAGCTGCTCGGGGTCGTGGGCGGCGGCAATGGTGTCGAAGGCCACGCCCGCATCGAGCGCTGCCGCGATCGCGCGGTCGAGGGTCTGCGCGGCAGTGTGGGCGGCGGACGAGTCGACGGGCGCATCCGGTCGGTCGATCACGAAGCCCCAGGGGTTCACCCGCTGCGGGCGCACGTAGTCGGCCGTCTCGGGGAGGTCGCGGAGGGCCACCCGGATGGCCTCGAAGTCGTCGGCCGAGCCGCCCGACACGAGACCCGACGGAACCGGCATCGCGGGCACGAACGCATCCGCCGACAGCTCGCTCGTGCGCGCCGAATAGAGGGAGAGGCCGGCCGAGTTCTTCTCGTGCAGGCGTTCGGCGTAGCGCGAGAGGGTGCGGCGGTTGGAGTTCGCGATCTCGAGGTTGGTGGCGAGGGCGGCGCCATCCATCGTGACCCGGTGCTCGAGAGCCGCCTTGATCTGCGCGCGCACCGCGGCGGGGCGCGCACCCTTGTCGTGGAGGTCGAGCGAGAACGGGCCCAGGCCGATCTCGTCGAGCCGCCGCTGCACGACCGACAGGGCGGCGCGCTTCTCGGCCACGAAAAGCACGCGCTTGCCGTCGGCGAGGGCCTTCGCGAGCAGGTTCGTGATGGTCTGCGACTTGCCCGTGCCGGGAGGGCCCTCGAGCACGAAGGTGCGCCCCTGCGCGGCCTCGGCCACCGCCTCGAGCTGCGACGAGTCGGCCGGCACCGGGCATTGCGCGCTCAACGCGTCGAGGTCGGGGGCGTTCTCGTCGTCGCCGGCG
>BADC01001002.1 GCA_000333435.1 Corynebacterium-like bacterium B27
CAGCTCTCGTCTCGGGGTCAGGCCGCCGACCCCTGCTGCTCACGTGCGGGTCGACGGTGCGCCGGCGTTCTTCGGCGTCGACCGCGACGCGACGATGTCGCTGCCGCCGATCGACCAGACCATGGGCATGCGGGCCACCCGCAGCCGCACCATCCTCTTCGACGGCACGATCCTCGAGCGGTCGCGGCTGTGCGGCCCGCCGCCCGCCGACTACGCGAACCTCATCACCGTGGGCTTCGCCTCGCTCTCGATCGGCATCGCCGAGTCGGCCATCGATGCGTTGGTCGCGTCGGCGAACGCCAAGAAGGGGCCGGCGGCCGAGCGGCTGGCCGACGCCTCGTGGGTGAAGTCGGAGACCGCGATGGTGTGGGTCGAGCTGCGTGCCGCGCGGCTCGTCGCCGAGCAGACGGCGTGGCTGGCCGATCGGCGGGACCCGCAGGCGATGGCCGCGGCCACCGAGGCGAAGATGCTCGCCAACGAGGTCGCCAAGAAGGCGGCGGCGCTCGCCCTCAAGGTGGGCGGCGGCGGGGCGTATCTCGCGCGGTCGCCGATCCAGCGCATCTTCCGTGACGCCCAGGCCGACCTCGTTGCGCAACGGCTTCTATGCCCACAGCCTGAGCTGGCTCACCGGGCCGTGGCGCGAGACCGGCGTCATGGCGGTGCCGGCCGACGGGCCCGTCTCCTGGACCTCACGCGCGGACGAGGCAGAGGCCGCCGCGATCATCATCGCCTCGGACGGCGCCTACGACGGCCCGACCACGCTCACCGCAGCCTCCGCTCCGACTCTCGATGAGGTCGCGGTGATGGCGTCGGAGGTTGCCGGGCGAACCATCGCGCGGGTCGTCGTGGACGACGAGGAGTGGGTGGCGAGCCAGGCCGCCGCCGGGCGTCCGGAGATGATGGCGCGCTTCACGCTCGGCATGTACCGGGCCGCACGCGAGGGCTTCTTCGCGGGTGTCGACCCGCTACTCGGCACCCTTCTCGGCCGCGAGCCCCAGTCGGTGCGCTCCGTGCT
>BADC01001001.1 GCA_000333435.1 Corynebacterium-like bacterium B27
TCATCGGATGGCCGGTCATCTCCTCGACCGTGCGACCGACGACGACGCTGCGCGCGAGATTGAGCAGCGCTTCTGCGGGCGGATTGCAATCCTGCACCATGCCGACGCCGTCGATCACCAGCATGGCGGTCGGCAGCGCGGCGAACAGCTCCGCCGGCGATGGCTCCCCCGCTTCTTCCGCCCCCCGGCGAAAGCGGATCAGGCGGCTGCCCGGCAGCGCCATGGAGCGTAGAATTCGTCGAGCATGCGCAGCACCTGCTTCGCGTCCGGCACCTGGTTCACGGTGTTGCGGAACTCGGCCGAGCCGTGCAGCCCCTTGGTGTACCAGCCGAGATGCTTGCGCGCCATGTTGACGCCGGTCTCAGTGCCATAATGTGCGAGCATCATCTCGTAATGCTCGACGATCACGGCATATTGTCCGTCGAGCGACGGATCGGCCAAGCGCTCGCCGGTCTGCAGGTAGCGCATCGTCTGG
>BADC01001000.1 GCA_000333435.1 Corynebacterium-like bacterium B27
CTTTGTTCTTATCGTGGTGCGCGCACCCGGCGAGCAGCAGTGCGGCGGTCAAAGCGCCGGCGATCGGGCGCAGGGTGCGGGCGGGAAACTGCATCATCAAGGTGCCTTCGGACGCGCGTGGAAGCCCGCATCTATAGAGGCTGAGCGGGCTTGGGCAAGCGCTGCGGACACGGCCCGGCATGCGAGTCTGTGGACCTCGTGCAACAGGGCATCCAATTCCGGACGGAGCGACGATCCAAAGCGGTGACATCCGCGTTTGTGCCATGCTAGGCGCCGGATCGCAGGGGAGTTTGTCAGACCAGATGCGTACGAGTCGAATCATGAGCAGGTTGAGCGGGGGGATCGCGATGGCGAGCCTTGCGCTGTTGCTCGTGCCCGGCACCGCATCGGCCGCCCAGCTCCAGAAGA
>BADC01000999.1 GCA_000333435.1 Corynebacterium-like bacterium B27
CAGCCCGCTTTCACGAACAGAAGCCCACGAGAAGGGGCGACGACCGGATGCTGGGGGTGCAGGCATCCGGCCGTCGCCGGTCGGGGAGGCTCAGCCGATGTAGGCCGCGAGCGAGGCGAACACCGCGTCGGAGACCGTGTTGGCTCCGCCGAGCACCACGATCTTCGCCGGGTTCAGCCGCTGCAGCTCGGTCTGCACCGACGCCGGGATCGCGTTCTGGCTGACCAGCAGCACCGGCCCGCCCTTCACGATGGCGGCTGCCGAGCCGGAGAGCGCGTCGGGGAAGACGGCGCCGGAGGCGATGTAGACCACCGGCACACCCGGGGTGAAGGTGGCCGCCGAGACCGCGGCCGAGACCGCGAACCGGTCGGCGCCGGAGATGCGCGTGGTCGGGGCGATGCCGTTCAGCGCGGTCTTCACGCTGTCGGCGACGGTCGCGGTGCCGCCGAGCACCACGATCTTCGCCGGGTGCAGCCGGTTCAGCTCGGTCTTCACGACCGTCGGGATGCTGTCCTTCGTCACGAGCAGCACGGGGCCGCCGAGCTTGCCGGCAGCCGCCGAGCCGGAGAGCGCGTCGGGGAAGACGGCTCCGGATGCGACGTACACGACGGGCACGTTCGGTGCGAACACCGCCTTCGACACGGCCGCGGAGACCGCGAACCGGTCGGCGCCGCCGATGCGTGTCGTGGGCGCGCTGCCGTTGAGCGAGGCGACCACCGCATCCGACACCGTGTTCACGCCGCCGAGCACGACGATCTTCGCCGGGTGGAGGCGAGCCAGCTCGGTGCCGATGCTCGCCGGGATGGTGTTCTTGCCCACGAGCAGCACCGGGCCGCCCAGCTTGCCGGCCGCCGCCGAGCCCGAGAGGGCGTCGGGGAACACCTCTCCGGAGGCGACGTAGGCTACGGGGACGTTGGGCGCGAAGGTGCTCGCCGACACCGCCGCCGAGACCGCGTAGCGGTCGGCGCCGCCCAGCCGCACCACGGTGGCATCGGCCGCGATCACCGCCGCCGTCGGGGCCGAGGTCGCCGAGAGGGTTTCGTAGCCGGTCTTCTGGCCGGAGACGGTGAAGGTGATCGCCTTCCCGACCTTGGCGGCCGTGGGGGTGAAGGTGAGGCCGGTCGCACCGGCGATGGCGACGCCGTCGGCGTTCCACTGGTACGACAGCGCCACCGGGTCGGGCGCCCACGGCGCCACGGTCGCGGTGAGGAGCTTGCCGACCTGGGCGGTGCCGGCCACGCTCGGCGGCACGGGGCTCAGGGCGTAGAGCGGGGCGCCGTTCGAGTCGTACATCGCGTAGTCGTCGGTGGTGAGCTCGCCGTTGGCGGTGAGGTTCAGGCCGAAACTGATGCCCGTGATGTCGGCCGGGATGGCCGGTGTGGTGAAGTTCGCCTGGGTGTAGATGGAGGCGGGCGGGAACATCGGGCTCGACGTCCAGTACGTCCAGGTGCCGACCGTGTTGCGTGTGTAGACGGCGAACTGGGTGTTGGCGGTCGACATGTAGAACGCGCGCAGGGAGTAGGTGGCGCCGGGACTGACGCTGGGCGCGCATCCGGATTCGTCGAACTGGGCGAGGATCTTCGCATCACCGTCGACGTAGTTCGTCATCGTGACCTTCGAAGCGGTGGCGCCGGTGTGACCCGGGGTCACCGTGGTGAAGGTGGGTGTGTTGGTGCCGAAGCTCGAACCCCACCAGCACTGCGGCATGTTCACCACGGTGCCGGGCGTCTCGAGGCTCGGGTTCTGCACGCCGTTCTCGCCGGGGCCGGGCGGCGGGGCGAGCGGCGGGCCGGCGACGACCGGCTTCACGGCGCCTCCGATCACGTCGGTGACGTTCTTCACCGTCTTCGTGGTGCCGTCCTTCCAGCCGGCCAGCCAGGTTGTGAACTGGTCGAACAGCGCGGGCGAGATGGTGGGGTCGTTGGCGTCGAAGCCGCAGCCGTCGCAGACGTGGTGGAAGGTCAGCTGCACCCAGCCGCCCTCGGCCTCCGCGTCGGTGACGCGCTTCTGCAGTTGCTCCAGGGTCCAGGTGGCGTCGACCTGATCGGCCGCCTTCGTGTAGAACGGGTCGGCCGGCGGGATGGTCTCGGCGTTGGCGCAGTCCGCGCAGTCGGTGCCGGGTGCCGTCTTTAGGTCGCCGAGACCGCGGGCGCTGTTGTACCCGCAGTCGGCCACCACCTGCTCGGCCTGAGCGTTCACCGCGGCGAACGGATACGCGAAGCTCGTCACCGGGAACCCCCAGTTCGTGAGGTTGACCCGGTCGGTGCAGACCTCGCTCTTCACGGCGTCGGCGCCGAGGGTGGTGAGGTCGGGGTGGTGCACCGTGTGGCCGCCGATCTCGTTGCCTGCGGCGTAGAGCGTCTGCAGATTGGCCTGGGTGAGGTAGTTGGGCTGACCCACCGAGCCCGAGATGATGTAGAAGGTGCCGGTGAGGCCCTTCGCGTTCATCGTCTGGGCCGCGGCGAGCTGGTCGCCGTCGCCGTCGTCGAAGGTGAGCGAGACGACGACGTTGCCGGCGGCGTGCGCGGGTGCGGCGACGCCGACGACGGCGCCGAGCGAAGCGATCGTGACGGCGAGTGCGACGACGGCGAGGCGCAGCCAACTCGGGCGCCGGGATGAAAGAACGGCATTCACGTGCATGAGGAACCCCCTTGTTGAGCCTTGGTGGGGAAGCTAACAGCCGTCGGGGGGCCGGGCCCAGGTCGTTTCCCGCACGATTCGGGTGCGGGAAAACGCGCGGTTTCCCGCATGGTAACCGGGCCGGATGGCGCGTACGCTCACGGTTCATGGTGGAGATCTGTGCACGGCGGCCCAGGGTTCCTAGGCTGGGCTCATGACCACTTCCGGTGCGGTTCCCCTAACGGTCGTCGACGCCTGGTGGCGCGCGGCCAATTACCTCTCGGTCGGGCAGATCTATCTGCTCGGCAACAACGCGCTCCTGCGCGAGCCGCTCTCCGCATCCGACATCAAACCCCGGCTGCTCGGGCACTGGGGCACCACCCCGGCCCTCAACCTCGTGTGGGCGCACCTCAACAAGCTGATCGTGGAGCGCTCCTCGAACGTGGTGTACGTCGCCGGCCCCGGTCACGGCGGCCCGGGCGTGGTGGCGAACGCGTGGCTCGACGGCACCTACTCGGAGCTGTTCCACCACGTGCCGCGCAACGGTGCCGGGATGGAGAAGCTGTTCCGGCAGTTCTCCTTCCCGGGCGGCATCCCGTCGCACGCGGCGCCGGAGACTCCGGGGTCGATCAACGAGGGCGGCGAGCTCGGGTATTCGCTCGTGCACGCGTACGGCGCGGTGCTCGACAACCCGTCGCTCATCACCGCCTGCGTCGTGGGCGACGGGGAGGCCGAGACGGCGACGCTCGCCACAAGCTGGCACCTGAACAAGTTCCTGAACCCGGCGACGGATGGCGCGGTGCTGCCCATCCTCAACCTCAACGGGTACAAGATCGCGAACCCGACCATCCTCGCCCGCATCCCGGAGGAGGAGCTCGCGGCGTTGTTCACCGGGTACGGCTACTCGCCGCGGATCGTCTCGGGCGGGTTCGACGGCGAAGACCCGATGCTCGTGCACGAACGGTTCGCGGCGGCCCTCGCCACCGCGTTCGACGACATCGCCGCCATCCAGGATGCAGCCCGGAACGGTGGTGACGATGCGCGGCCGGCCTGGCCGATGATCGTGCTGCGCACCCCGAAGGGCTGGACCGGGCCCAAGGTGGTCGACGGACTGCCGGTCGAGAACACCTGGCGGGCGCACCAGGTTCCGCTCGCCGGGGTGCGCGACAACCCCGAGCACCTCGCCCAGCTCGAGGAGTGGCTGCGCAGCTACCGCCCGGAAGAGCTCTTCGACGAGGAGGGGCAGCCGGTGCCGCTGCTCGACGGGGACTGCCCCGCGGGCACGCTGCGCATGAGCGACAACCCGCACGCCAACGGCGGGCTGCTGCTGCGCTCACTCGACCTGCCGCCGCTCGCCGCGCACGAGGTCGACGTCTCCGGCGGTCGTGGGGCGGTGGTCGAGCCCACCAAGGTCCTCGGCGGGTGGCTCCGCGACATCATCTCGGCCAACCCCGACAACTTCCGCATCTTCGGGCCCGACGAGGTCGCATCCAATCGGCTGCAGGATGTCTACGACGTCACCGACAAGGCCTGGCAGGGTTCGGTGCTGCCCACCGACGAGCATCTGGCGCACGAGGGCCGGGTGATCGAGATGCTCAGCGAGAACCTCGCGCAGGGCCTGCTCGAGGGCTACCTGCTCACCGGGCGGCACGGGTTGTTCACGTCGTACGAGGCGTTCATCCACATCGTCGACTCCATGTTCAACCAGTACGCGAAGTGGCTGGAGTCGAGCGCGCACGTGGAGTGGCGGCGGCCGATCGCCTCCTTCACCTACCTGCTCTCGTCGCACGTCTGGCGGCAGGACCACAACGGGTTCTCGCACCAGGACCCCGGATTCCTCGACCACGTCGTGAACAAGAAGGCGAGCGTCGTGCGGGTGTACCTGCCGCCGGACGCGAACACCCTCCTCGTCACCGCCGAGCACTGCCTGGCGTCGCGCGACTACGTGAACGTGATCGTGGCGGGCAAGCAGCCCACGGCGACCCTGCTCTCGCTCGAGGAGGCACGGGCGCACGGCGCGCGCGGCGTGAGCGTGTGGGAGTGGGCGGGCACCGAGACGCCCGGGCAGGAGCCCGATGTGGTGGTCGCCTGCGCGGGCGACATCCCGACGGTGGAGGCGATGGCGGCGGTGCAGATCCTCGCGCGGGAGATCCCCGATCTGGCGGTCAGGTTCGTCAACGTCGTCGACCTGATGCGCCTGCAGGACTCCACCGAGCATCCGCACGGCATGTCCAGCGACGACTTCGACGCGGTGTTCACGCGCGACAAGCCGGTGATCTTCGCGTTCCACGGGTATCCGTCGCTCATCCATCGGCTGACCTACCGGCGCACGAACCACTCGAACATCCACGTGCGCGGGTTCAAGGAGATGGGCACCACGACGACGCCGTTCGACATGCTCATGCTGAACGACCTCGACCGGTTCCGGATCGTGATGGACGTGGTGCAACGGGTGCCGCGCCTGCGCGTGGCCTACGCCCAGCTCGCCCAGCGGATGGACGACAAGCGGTACGCCCACCGCGCCTACACGCGGGAACACGGTGAGGATGCGCCGGACGTGGTCGGCAGCGCGGGCCTGCCGTTCGCGCCGGAGAAGGTCGAGGAGTCGCTGGCCTCGGACACGGGCGACGACAACGCGCGCTCGGGGCGGGGCGAGTTCGGGTAGCTCTTCCTTGGGAAGGTTTTCGGGTGTCTACTTGTTCTACTGAACGACGAAAGGAGCCGATATGAAGGTGCGGAATTCATTGAGCTCGATGAAGAAGATGCAGGGTTCACAGATCGTTCGCCGCCGGGGCCGGACACTGGTGATCAATCACCTGAACCCCCGATTCAAGGCCCGCCAGGGCTGATCGGACAACCCGGATAGCGCCCCATCGGCGCTGCATTTCCAGTTCAATCTCTCAGAAGCGCCCTCGCCGTACCGGCGGGGGCGCTTCTCGTTGCGCGGGTACGATCGGTGGATGAGCTCTGCGAACCTGCTCGGCCCCGCCGAGACCCTGCTGCCTGAAGAACCCGGCGTCGAGGATGCCCTGGCCCTGGCTGTCGGCTACGACATCGACGAGGCGTTGCAGGCGGCGGTGACCGAGTTCCCGTCGTCGTCGCTCGCGTGGGCGACGCTGGCCGATCGCGCGTGGTCGCGCGGCGAGGTCGTGGCGTCGTACGCGTATGCGCGGGTGGGTTACCACCGCGGGCTCGATGCGCTCCGCAAGGCGGGTTGGCGCGGGGCCGGTCCGGTGCCGTGGTCGCACGTGCCGAACCGCGGCGTGCTGCTCTCGCTCTACATGCTGCGCCGTGCCGCAGAGGGCATCGGCGAGACCGCGGAGGTCGTGCGCCTCACCGAGTTCCTCGACGGCGCCGACCCCGCGGCAGCCCCTGCCATCGAGTCGGGCGCCCGCTGACCGAGCAGCCGCCGGCGGCGCCGGCGCCGCAGACGCCACCGCCCGAGCCTCTGGGAAGCGGCATGCGCATCCTGATCTCGGCCCTGTTCGCTCTCGTCGCGGGATTCACCCTCCTCTGGGTGCCGGGAGGGCTCATCGCTCCGAACGATCCGGCCAAGGCGCTGAAGATCGGCGTCGCCGTGGCGGCGATGGCGAGCATCGCGTTGCTCGCGGTGTCCGAACTGCCTTCGCTGAAGCAGCACCCTCAGGCGGTCGACTGGCTGCGGGTGACCGCCTACGGCCTCGGCATCGGTGCGGGCGGTGCCCTCGTGTTCGAGGAGATCCTCGCGTAGGCAGGACGCCCACGCGCCCCGACCCGCGACCAATGGGCGCGGGCCGGGAGCCGGTATTATTAGGGACGCACTCGGCGTCGGCGGCGGACGCGATCGCCCAGGAGGATGAGGCCGAGGAGCGCGAGCGCTCCCGCCACTCCGGCGAGGGGTGTCACGGCGAATCCGGTCGAGGCGAGGCCGCCGCTGCCACCTGCTGCTTCGGAGCCTGAGCCCGCGGAACCGGCGCCGCCGCTGCCGCTGCCAGCACCTGCGCTGCCGGTTCCTGCGCTGTCGCCCGAGCCGGTGCCGGTGCCGGCCTGTCCGCCGTTGCCCGGCCCGCCCGCCCCGCCGCTTCCGGTGCCGCCCGACCCGCCGGAGCCGCCGGAGCCACCGGAGCCACCCGTTCCGCCGCCGTCACCCGGGGGTGTCGTCGGCGGTGTGGTGGCGGGCGGGCTGGTCGGCGGTGTGGTGGCGGGCGGGCTGGTCGGCGGTGTGGTGGCGGGCGGGCTGGTGGGGGGAGTGGTCGCGGGCGGGCTCGTCGGTGTCGTCGTCGAGCACAGTCCGTCGGTGAAGACGTTGTTGTCGAGCGTCCTGTCGACATCCGTCATGAAGCCGTAGACGAGGTGGCCACTGACGTTGGCCCAGCCGTTGACCGCCTCGACGGTGCCGGAGGTGAAGCCGGTCGTGCGGCCGCTTTTGGACACGCTGGAGCCGACCGTGGCGCTGCCGACCGAGCGCACCGGAAGGGTGGCCTGCGAGAGGTCCTCGCTCGCGAAGGTCGTCCAGTTGGTCACTTCGGGAAGCGTGGTCAGGGCGTTGTTGTCGATGTCCCAGGCCGAGATGTCGACGCTGTTCACGTCGCCCTCCGTGCCGGCCGAGTTGCCCGGGCCGCCGAACTGGCTGAACTGTGCCACGCCCAGCTCTTGTGTGGGGGTCGCGTCGTTGGGGGGGAT
>BADC01000998.1 GCA_000333435.1 Corynebacterium-like bacterium B27
GGCCGGTCGAGACCGTGGCTGCGCGTGACGCGGCCGGCGCGGTGGCACCTTCGCGTCGCTCGCGCCTTCTCGGCTCGCTGCTCGGCCGCAATCGCTCACGTCACGAGTTCGATCGCGCGCCGGAGGTGCGGATCGATCCGCGGGTCACGAACGCTGCCGCCGTGCTCGCGGCCGCGGCGATCGTCACGCTGTCGGGTCCGGTGCAGAGTCAACCCGCGTACCTCCGGCTCTTCGTCGCGGTCGCGCTCGCGCTCGCGCTCGTGAACGTGGTCGCCACCGTCGTGCCCGCCGGCGTCGCTCGGGTCGCCTTCGGCATCCGCAGCGTCACGCGGCTCCGGCCCGGCCTCCTTCTGATCTCCGCCGCGTTGGCCGTGGTCTCCCGGCTGGCCGATCTCGAACCCAGTCTCGTCTTCGGATTGGTCGCCGGCCTCGTGGCGGCGGATGCGGCCGGCTCGCCGTTGGCGGAGCCTGGGTGATGCTGAACTCCGACGGGCACGCCAAGAACCACTCGCTCTTCATCGACCCGGATGGCGCGCAGCTCACCCCTCTCTACGACGCCTCCTCGCTCATTCCCTTCCTGGGTCCCTCCGGCCTCGACGAGGAGTCGGTGCGGCAGCGCGCCGGCGCACGGGTGCTTTCGATGCGGTACGGGGCATCGTTCGAGGCTGGCGAGATCGGCGGCTTCGAGATCGGGGCGATCGGGCGCCGCTGCGGCGTCCCGTCAGCCGATCTCGTCGCGGAGACCGCCGGGCGCTGCCTCGCGCTCCCCGGCATCATCAGCGATCTCGCCGACGAGTTGCCGTCGCACCTGCAGACGGATGTGGTCGCACGATTCGTCGAGTGGATGCCCGTTCGCGCCGACCAGGCGATCGAGGCGCTCGTGCCCCACCTCTGACCCCGGAAGCCTTTCTGCAAGGAATTGCGGCATTTGCGTAAGATTGCGGCATGTCTCGACGACTCGCCGATGTGGCTCGCAAAGTGGGCGTGAGCGAAGCCACCGTGAGCCGCGTGCTCAACGAGAAGCCCGGGGTGAGCGAGAGCACCCGTCAGGCGGTGCTGACCGCGCTCGACGTGCTCGGCTATGAACGACCGAGCAAGCTTCGCGGCGAGCGAGCGCGACTCGTCGGGCTGTTCCTGCCCGAGCTGCAGAATCCCATCTTCCCCGCCTTCGGGGAGGTCGTGGGCGTCGCACTCGCCCAGCACGGGTACACCCCGGTGCTGTGCACCGTGACCGCGGGTGGCATCTCCGAGGCGGATTACCTCGAACTGCTGCTGCAGCAGCACGTATCGGGCGTCGTGTTCGCGGGCGGTCAGTACACCCAGCAGGATGCGCCCCACGACCACTACCGCCGGCTGATCGACCTGCGTCTGCCGACCGTCGTCACCAACGCGCCGATTCCGGGGCTCGGCTTCGCGACTGTGTCCACCGACGACGCGGTCGCCCTCGAACAGGCGTGGGGGCACCTCGTCCAGCTCGGCCATGACCGGATCGGACTGCTGCTCGGGCCCGCCGACCACGTTCCCTCCCTGCGCAAGCTCGCCGCCGCCGACCGGCTGGCGGGTGACGGCGGGTTCCCGCGGGAGCTCGTCGCGCACTCGCAGTACTCCCTGGAGGCGGGGCAGGCCGCCGCGACCCGCCTGTTGCGGGCCGGGGTGACCGCGATCGTCTGCGCCTCCGATCCGCTGGCGCTCGGCGCCATCCGCGCGGTCAAACGCGCCGGGCTCACGGTGCCGGGCGACGTGTCGGTGATCGGGTACGACGACTCGGCGCTCATGACGAGCACCGATCCGCCGCTCACCACCGTGCGCCAGCCGATCGAGGTGATGGGGCGCATGGCGATCGACCTGCTCGTGGCCCAGATCGACGGCACCGCCGCCGACCCCGACGAGTACTTCTTCGAGCCCGAGCTCGTGGTGCGCGGCTCCACCGGCCCCGCTCGCCCCCGCGCGTAGGGGCGCCTCTGGCTCGTCGCGCGGCACCGCTGCGCGCAAAAGGGCGCAAGAATGAGTAAGTTGCTTACTATCTGTCGATTTCTTGCGTAGTCGCGGTAGGCGAAGCTACATTGACGGCGTGACCACCGAAGCTCTCCGCGTTCCCGCTCGCCCCGCCACCGCGGCCCCGCCGACCGAGTGGTGGCGCACTGCCGTCATCTACGAGATCTACGTGCGCAGCTTCGCGGATGCGGACGGCGACGGCACCGGCGACCTCGCCGGCGTGCGCAGCAAGCTCGACTACCTCGAGCAACTCGGTGTCGACGCCCTGTGGTTCACCCCGTGGTACCCGAGCCCGCTCGCCGACGGCGGCTACGACGTGAGCGACTACCGCGCCATCAATCCCGCGTTCGGCGACCTCGCCGAGGCGGAGGCGCTCATCCGGGAGGCGTTCGCCCGCGGCATCCGCACGATCATCGACATCGTGCCGAACCACGTCTCGCACGAGCATCCGTGGTTCCAGGCGGCCCTCGCGGCGGAACCGGGCAGCGCGGAACGGGAGCGCTTCTGGTTCCGCGACGGCCGCGGCGAGAACGGCGAGCTGCCGCCCACCGAGTGGGTGTCGAACTTCGGCGGACCCACCTGGACCCGCATCACGAACCCCGACGGCACCCCGGGCCAGTGGTACCTGCACCTGTTCTCGCCCGAGCAGCCCGACCTCAACTGGAACCACCCCGACATCCGCCGCGAGCACGAGGACATCCTGCGCTTCTGGTTCGATCGGGGCGTCGCCGGGGTGCGCATCGACTCCGCCGCCCTGCTCGTGAAAGACCCCGCGCTGCCCGAGGTGCCCGAGAACCCTGGGCCCGGCGAGCATCCGAACACGGACGCGACGAACTGCACGAGATCTACCGCAGCTGGCGGGCGATCGCCGACGAGTACGCCGACACCCCCGAGGGGCCGCGCGTGCTGGTGGGCGAGATCTGGCTGCCCGACACCGAGCGGTTCGCCAAGTACCTCCGCCCCGACGAGATGCACACCGCGTTCAACTTCGACTTCATGAGCCGGGCCTGGCGGGCCGACGAGCTGCGCGCCTCCGTCACGAGCATGCTCGACGCCCACGCTCCGGTGGGCGCGCCCTCCACCTGGGTGCTCTCGAACCACGACGTGACCCGCCCGGTGACGCGGTACGGCCGCGCCGACAGCACGTTCGCGTTCGCCACGAAGCGGTTCGGCACGCCCACCGACCGGGCGCTCGGCATCCGACGGGCGCGCGCCGCCGCCCTCCTCACGGCCGCCCTCCCGGGTTCCCTCTACCTCTACCAGGGCGACGAGCTCGGCCTGCCGGAGGCCGAGGACATCCCGCTCGAGCTCCTCCACGACCCGATGCACGAGCGGTCGGGCGGGGTGGATCCGGGCCGTGACGGATGCCGCGTCCCTCTCCCCTGGGCCGGCGACCGCCCCCCGTACGGCTTCAGCGCACCCGGAGCCGCGCCCACCTGGCTGCCCCAGCCCGCCGACTGGCGTGCGCTCACGGTGAGCGCCCAGGAGCTCGACCCGCACTCGATGCTGGCGCTCTACCGGGCCGCCCTGCGCATCCGGCGCACCGCGCCCGCGCTCGCCGGGGGCGGGTTCCGCTGGCTCGACGCCGACCCGCAGCTGCTCGCGTTCGCGCGAGGCGGTGCGGACGGTGTCGTCAGCATCACGAACTTCGGCCCCGAATCCGTGCCTCTGCCTCCACACCACGAGGTGCTGCTGGCGAGCACCGATGTCGTCGATGGGCGGCTCGCCTCCGACGCCACCGCCTGGCTACGACCGGCCCCCTGACCCCGCCCGCCCCACCACCCGAACCCGCAGCACCACGCATCACCCTCACCAAGAACACCGAGAAAGGCACCGACAATGAAGTCATCACGAAAGGCCGTCGCGTTCCTCGCGGTCGGCTTCGCCTCCGCAGGCCTCCTGAGCGCCTGCTCCGCCGACGCGGGCAACGCCGACGACGGCAAGGTCCACATCTCCGTCGCCTCCCTCATCCCCGGCACCGAGCAGGCGGCGTTCGACGCCTTCGACGCGCGGGTCGCCGAGTTCGAGAAGGCGAACCCCGACATCGTGGTCGAACCGGTGGAGTACGAGTGGAAGGCCACCACCTTCACCGCGCAACTCGCGGGCGGCACGCTGCCCGACGTGTTCCGCATCCCGCTCACCGACGGCCGCACCCTGATCGCGAACGGCCAGCTCGCCGACCTCACCAGCCAGGTCGAGGCGCTGCCCTACTTCGACCAGTTCAACCCCAGCGTGCTCGCCACGGCGCAAGACGACCAGGGCAACATCTACGGCATTCCCCGAGAGGCATATGCCATCGGCCTGCACTACAACCGCGAGCTCTTCGAGCAGGCCGGGCTCGACCCCGACGACCCGCCCACCACCTGGGACGAGGTGCGCGAGGACGCCAAGGCGATCGCCGAGAAGACCGGCCAGGCCGGCTACATGCAGATGACCCAGAGCAACACCGGCGGCTGGCAGACCACCGCCGCCACGGTCTCGCGCGGCGGCCGGATGGAGGAGGGCGAGGGCGACACCACCACGGTCACCCTCGACAACGACGCCACGAAAGAGGCCCTGCAGTTCCTCAAGGACCTCCGCTGGACCGACAACTCGATGGGCTCGAACTTCCTCTACGACTGGGGCACCATCAACCAGGCCTTCGCCGCAGGCCAGATCGGCATGTACACGTCGGGCTCCGACATCTTCACCAGCCTCACCCGTGAGAACAACCTCGACCCCGCGATCTACGGGCTCGCGGCCATCCCCATCACCGACGCCCCCGAGGCGGCGATCATGGGCGGCGGAACCCTGAACGTGGTGAGCGCGAAAGCCACCGACGAGCAGAAGGACGCGGCGGTGAAGTGGATCGACTTCTACGACGTCTCGAAGCTCGTCGACCAGGATGCGGCGGTCGCCGACGCGAAGATCCTCGCCGACCAGGATCAGGCGGTGGGCACCCCGGCCCTCCCGATCTTCGACCAGGCCACCCTCGACCAGTCGCGCGAGTGGATCAAGGACTACATCAACGTTCCCCAAGACCAGGTCGCCTTCTTCGCCGAGGGCAACCAGGGCCGCACCCTGGTCGGTGAGCCGGCGGTCAAGACCCAGGAGCTCTACGCCGCCCTCGACACCGTGGTGCAGGCGGTGCTCACCGACCAGAACGCCGACATCGACGCACTGCTCGCCAAGGCGAACTCCGACGTGCAGGCCCTGGTCGACGCCGGCTGATGTCGACCCTCCAACGCCCCGTCCGCACCCCGAGACGCTCGCCCGTCTCGTGGTTGCGGCGGGGCGGCCTCACGACCCTGCTGTTCATGCTGCCGCTGCTGGTGATCTT
>BADC01000997.1 GCA_000333435.1 Corynebacterium-like bacterium B27
CCGGCCGACCGTATTACGGGGTCAGCAAGGCCGCGCTCGAGGCACTGGGAAGCGTGTTCGCGGATCGATACGGGATGAGCGTCGTCTCAGCGAGAATCTGCACCTTCGGCGAAGACGTCGGTGACGGGCGCGCCGTCGCCCAGTGGCTTTCGCCGGCTGACGCGGCCCGCCTCGTCGAAGCGGTGATCGCGTTGGACACGCCCGGGCACCACATCGTGTGGGGTGTCTCACGCAACGAAGCGGCCTGGTTCCCACTCGACCCGGGCGAGCGCATCGGCTACCACCCGCAGGATGACGCGCTACGGCGAACGCGCGAGCGCGACGGGGTCGAGCCGCCACCGCTCGACTCCGAAAAACCGCTGGGCGCCTCGTTCATCCACCCCGAGCATCCGCTGGGCCTGGCGTGGGCATGACCGTCTCCATCAACCATCTACAACGAGGAACTCCATGACGACACCGACTTTCGACGGCGTGCTCTTCTTTCCCGTCACACCGTTCGACGAGCGAGGCGAGGTCGACGAGGATCTGCTGCAGGAACACGTCTCTTCGGGAGTCCGGGCCGGGGCGGGCGGAGTATTCCCGGCGTGCGGCACGGGGGAGTTCCATGCGCTCTCCGCCCGGGAGGCGGCATCGGTGACAGCCGTGGCCGTCGAGACAGTGGCCGGACGGGTCCCGGTCATCTCCGGAGTGGGCGGCTCGATCCCGAACGCCATTGCCGCCGCGAGGAGCGCCAAGCAGAGCGGCTCTGACGGCATCCTGCTCCTTCCGCCCTACCTCGTCGCCGGACCCGAAGCGGGACTGCGCGCCTACGTCGAGGCGGTGGTGGATGCCGCCGATCTCCCCGTCATCCTGTACAACCGTGGAACGGCGCGGTACTCGCCGTCCCTCATGCGCACGCTCGTCGCCGACCAGCGGGTGATGGGTTTCAAAGACGGCGTCGGCGACGTCGCTGCCGCCCAAGAGGTCGTCGCCGCGGTGACGGTGACGCAGCCCGATTTCGCCTTCTTCAACGGGCTGCTCACCGCCGAACTCTCGCAGGGCGCGTACGCGGGGATCGGCATCCGGCTCTACTCCTCGGCGGTGTTCGCGATGGCTCCCGAGATCGCCACCGCGTACTACCGCGCGTATCAGGAGGGGCGGGAGGACGATCGGCTCCGGCTGCTCCGCGAGTTCTACGGCCCCCTCGTGGCCCTGCGCGACGAGACCCCCGGATTCGGCGTCTCGCTGATCAAGGCGGGCCTCCGACTCAGCGGGATTCCGGTGGGCGGCGTGCGGGCACCACTCGTGGATCCGAGTGCCGAGCAGGAGCGGCGGCTCGCGGCACTTCTCCGCCACGGCCGCACGGTGGCCGCCGAGCAGCTCAGCGCGGCCGCGGCATGAGCGCTGCAACGCAGGCTCTCGACACCGACCGGGTCACCCTGGATGCGATCGTCCGGGCGGCGCACGACGCGCGATCCGTGGCGCGCGACACTCCGCGGGCAGATCGTGCCGACTGGCTCGACCGGATCGCGGCTGCCCTCGACGACGATGCCGACCAGCTGGTCGAGCTGGCGCATGAGGAGACCCACATCGAGCCCGACCGCCTCCGCGGCGAGGTCGCCCGCACCTCCGGGCAGCTCCGCACCTTCGCTCGGTCGACGCGAGAGGGCGGGTACCTCGAAAGCCACGATCGACCACGCTCGGCCCGACGCGAACCCGCCGACGCCGGACCTTCGCCGCATCCTCGTGCCCGTGGGCGTCGTCGCCGTCTACAGCGCGTCGAACTTCCCATTCGCCTTCTCCGTGGCCGGCGGAGACACGGCGTCGGCTCTGGCCGCGGGCTGTCCGGTTGTCATCAAGGCGCACCCGGGGCACCCCCGGCTCTCCGTGGCGACTGCGGAGCTGATGCGGGAGACGCTCGCGCAAGCCGGTGCGCCCGACGGGCTCGTCGGGCTCGTGCACGGTTTCGATGCAGGATTGGCGTTGGTGGAGCATCCACTCGTCCGCGCCGCAGCATTCACGGGTTCGCTGCGGGGCGGCCGCGCCCTCTTCGATGCCGCATCCGGGCGCCCGGACCCGATCCCGTTCTACGGCGAGCTCGGAAGCGTCAATCCCGTCTTCGTCACGGCGGGCGCCGACCGCACGCGTGCGGCGGACTTGGCCGAAGGACTCGCGGGCTCGTTCCGGATGAGCCGGGGCCAGCTCTGCACGAAGCCCGGCGTCGTGTTCGTTCCCCGCGGCGCCCGACTCATCACCGAGTTGACCACGCGCATCGACGGCAACGGGCTGGGCGACCTCGTCACACCGGCCATCACGACCGGGTTCGCCGAGGCCATGCGCCGCCGCGCCAACGACGCCCGCGTCCGCCTGATCGCGGGCGCCGCCCAGCAGCCGGAGGTGGGCGCGGCTGCGACCGTGCACCTGACCGACGTCGAGGCGGTGAACGCCGACCCGTCGCTCTTGGACGAGGTGTTCGGTCCCACGACCTTGCTCGTCGAGTACGACGACCTGGACGACGCACTCTCGGCCGCCGAGCGGCTCGGGGGGAGCCTCACCGCGACCGTGCATGCCCAGGACGGCGACCTCACGCCGGAGCTCGTCGCCCGCCTCAGCGACCTCGCCGGACGGGTGCTGTTCGAGGGCTGGCCCACCGGCGTGGCCGTCAGCGCGGCGCAGACGCACGGTGGACCGTGGCCCGCGACGAACTCGCTGCACAGCTCCGTCGGTACCAGCGCCGCTCGCCGGTTCTTGCGGCCGGTGACCTACCAGTCCGCGCCCGAGGCGGTGCTACCGCTCGAGCTGCGGGACGGGAATCCGCTCGACGTTCCGCAACTCGTCGATCAGTTCCGGCAGGATCGGGCCGCCACAGCTGGGCGTCGGCTCGACCCGAAGCCGCGCAGCAGCTGAATCGTCTTCAGCACATCGCGATGCTGGTGCACCACGGTTCCTCACCTCCGACCGCTCTCGGGCCGTGCAGGAGATCGCCTGTCAGGAGGCCGTCGTGCAGCGGGACTCGGCGTGGATGGTGGCCGTCACTGCCGTGCCGTCGGGCACCACGCTCACGTCGACCGACACCGGCGTCTTGCCGCCGAGGTGCGCCTCCTGGCCGCCCCCGGCGGCGGCACCGGTGGTCACGGTCCAATCCAGCAGCTCATAACCCTGCTTGATCTCGGCGATCACCGCGCCGGGCACCACGCTCGTCGGCAGCGACTCGGTGCGGGTGATGCGGTACTGCTGCCCCTCTCCCCCGTCGGGGCAGGGCACGACCTCGGTGGCGTCGGCCGGGGGCTCGAGCGGGTCGCCGAGCACCCCCGTGATCGTGTCGACCTCGGTCATGGCCTCGGCGGTCACCTCGTCGAGGGTGGCGGGAGTCCTGGGTTGCGTGACGGCGATCCCGATCCACACCGCCGCGATCAGCACGCCGACGATGCCGGCCGTGATCAGCGTCGCCGGCCGCAACATCCCGCCCCACTTCTCGCCCCGGTCCGGCAGTTGCGGAGGCTTCTTGGGCGCGAACAGCCGCCAACTGCGACTATCGGGAGCACTCATCCCTTTCAGCGTACGTCCGGATGCGACCCTCACGTGGACGCATCGGGTAGCAGCGTCACATCCATAGTGATGTCACATCCGCGTTACACTGAGCTCTGTGTCGCATTTACATGACATTGGGTAGAATGTTATACAGATCCGACACTGCCGAGCGGCAGGAGGGAAGCAATGCGCATACGCCGGCCAAGCGACCTCGGCGCCCTGGCGAGGCAGCGACGGCTGGACCAGGGACTGTCGCAAGATGCGCTTGCCGAGAAGGCCGGCGTCACGCGTCAATGGCTCATCCGTTTCGAGCACGGCGGCGGCGATGTCACCGTGTCGAAGGCGTTCGCCGTGCTGGACGCGCTCGATCTCGCGACCGTGGTGGAGCCGCGTTCCCAACCGCGCGCGACATCCACCCCGCGCATCTCCGTCGACCTCCCCGACTCGACCGTTCTCGCGCAGAAGTGGGCGGACCTCGCCCGCCAGCTCGGCTCCACCGACCGCGCCGAGCTCCGACGTCGCGCCCAGGAGACACGCCGCTCGGCCGAGCAGGGCCACGAGTCATGACCGAGACGCTCCGGGTCGATCTCTACGGTCGCCCCGCCGCCACGCTCCGCCGCTCGGGCACCGACGATTACCAGCTCGACTACGACCGCGACTGGGCGCAGGCGACCGACGCCATACCGGTGTCGCTGTCCCTCCCCCTCCCCCGGCGGAGCCATCGCGGCGAGGCCGTCGCACACTTCGTCGACAACCTGTTGCCCGACAATCCCGACGTCCGCGAGAAGTGGGCGACCCAGGCCGGGCTGCCGACAGCGGAGCCGTTCGGCCTGCTTCGTCACTACGGACAGGATGTCGCTGGCGCCCTGTCGTTCCACGCGGACGACGCAGAGCCCTTCGGCGAGCTGATCGAGCTCGACGACGCCGCGGTCGCCGAGCGCATCCGCTCGACACTGGTCGACCCCACCGCCTGGCACGACGACCGGCAGAGCTACGCCGGACAGTTCTCCCTCGGCGGCGCGCAGACCAAGTTCTCCCTTGCACGGCGCGACGGCGCATGGTTCGAGGCCATCGGAACAGAGCCCTCTACCCACATCTTCAAGCCTCGCGTCCGAGACGTGCCTGACGGCGAGATCGTGGAGTATCTGACCATGCGGGCTGCGGCTGCGACCGGCCTTGCTACCGCCCAAGTCGAGCTGCTGGTCCTCGACCGAGAGCACTCTCTGGTCGTCGAGCGATTCGACCGGCGCCGCGCCGGCCGGTCGGTGGGTCCTTTCCATCA
>BADC01000996.1 GCA_000333435.1 Corynebacterium-like bacterium B27
CGATGCCCGCGCCATGGCACGCGCGGCCGCACCCAGCTCCCGTGCCTGGGGCGTTGGGACCAGACCTCGAACCGAGCGCGTGAACAGAGTTATCTCGAGCGCGCGCTCCAGCGCCTCAATCCGTGCCCGCATCGTCGGCTGGGTGACCCGCAGATGCCTGGCCGCAGCCGACAGGCTGCCTTGATCAAGCACCGCAAGAAAGGCGCGCTGATCGTTCCAGTCGACAGAATGGTTCATCGATAATCCACTAGCTGATGGAGGATTATAGGCAATTCTCTTTGATAGCCGAGATCATCATTTCCAGTCGTGAAGGAGATTGACGATGAGTGACGGGAGAACGGCGCTGGTACTGGGCGCGACCGGCGGGATCGGCGGTGAAACGGCGGTTGCCCTGCTGCGACACGGCTGGAAGGTGGTGGCTATGGCGCGGGGTGGCCAGCCTGCGGCGGACAGGCTCGATCCGCGACTGGCGGCCATCGCTTGGATCGCCGGCGATGCGATGGATGCGGCAGATGTCGCGCGTGCCGCGGCCGGCGCCGAGGTCATCGTCCACGCGGTCAACCCGCCGGGGTATCGTAACTGGGGCAAGCTCGTGCTGCCGATGATCGACAACAGTATCGCGGCGGCAAACGCCGTGGGTG
>BADC01000995.1 GCA_000333435.1 Corynebacterium-like bacterium B27
CTGACCCACACCATCACCGAGAAAGAGGAACTCTCATGCAACTCGCCGATCGCATCATCGTCGTCACGGGGGCCGGCCGCGGCAACGGCCGCGCCATCTCCGAACGCCTCGCCGAAGAAGGCGCCACCGTCCTGGTCAGCGACCGCAATGCCGAGGCCGCCGTCGCCGTCACCGAGTCCATTCGCGCCAGCGGCGGTTCGGCCGAAGCGGTCACCGCCGACGTCACGAACGAAGACGACATCATCCGGCTGTTCGACCGGGCACGTGAACTGGGCGGCCCGCACGCCGTCGTGGCCCAGGCCGGCATCTCGCACAACACCCCCCTGCACGAGACCACGCTCGAGGCGTGGAACCAGCACATCGCCGTCGACGTCACCGGCACCTTCTTGACCGTGCGCGAAGCGGTGCGCTCCATGCTCCCGCTCGGCGGCGGCAGCATCGTCACCATGTCGGGCACCTACGCCTTCCAGTCCGAGCCGGGCGCCGAGCTGCACAGCGCCTCGAAGGGCGCCATCCTCTCCTTCACCCGCGGCGTCGCGGTCGAGTACGGCAACCGCGGCATCCGCTGCAACACCATCGTCCCCGGCTACGTGGCCACCGAGATGGTCGAGGAGTTCTACGCGAAGCTGCCGCCGGAGGCCTCCGACCGCATCAACAAGTGGCACGCGCTCGGCCGCATCGCGACACCCCAGGAGGTCGCGAACCTGGCCCTGTTCCTCTGCTCGGACCAGTCGTCCTTCTCCACCGGCAGCCCGTTCTTCGTCGACGGCGGCCTGACCGCCGGCTTCAACTCGTGGCAGATTCCGGGGGCGTGACGAGCATGGGCATCCTCAAGCGACTCGACAACACCGACATCCTCTACACGGACAAAGAGGTGATGCTGCACTTCTACCACGAGGTGCTCGGCCTGCCGTTCCTGTTCCCCACGACCCCGGAGGAGGACTGGTTCGCGCTGCAGGCGGGCGACATGTCGCTCTTCTTCTTCCCCGGTGCCGGCCCGCACCCTGCGCGGTTCTCTGCCACGGGCGCGGAGAACCCGCCCGGCATCGAGTCCATCGCCGGGC
>BADC01000994.1 GCA_000333435.1 Corynebacterium-like bacterium B27
GCCGGCGGCGCCGGCAGCACGCGAGGCTGGCTGCAGGCGTTCGAGCAGTTGCAGTTGCCCTACGAGGTGCTCGACCCCGATCATCTCGACCGGCTCGACGAGCTGCGGCTGCTGGTGCTGCCGTGGCCGCTGTCGGTTCCGGATGCGGCCCTCGCCACGATCACCGCCTGGGTCGCCCGCGGCGGGGTGCTCGTGACGGAGGCCGACCTCGCGGCGTTCGACGACGAGGCGTTCTACCGCGACCCGCCCGAGCGCACGGCGGCAGTGGCCCTGGGTGTGCGATCGCTCGGCCGGCGGATGCTCCCTGACGATGGTGTGCTCACGGTGGTGCTCGGTGCGGAGGAGATCGCCCTGCCGACAGCGAGTTGGCTGGAGGAATACGACGCGCCGGGCGACCGGGTGATCGGCCGGCACGACGGGCGGCCGGCGGCGCTGCGGTTCGCCCGCGGCGAAGGCACCGTCATCTCCTGGGGGAGCTTCCCGGGTCTCGCGCACGCCGCCGTGCCCTCGGACGGCTTCCTGGCCGCGGTGCGCGAGCTCGCGGCGTTCGCGGGCGTCGAGCCGGGCATCCGTGTCGCCGGCACCGACGGCACCACGCTGCAGTGGCGGCTCGGCCGCAGCGCCGAGTGGACCGTGCTGTTCCTCATCGGCGAACCGGATGCCGACCTGCTGGTGGAGGGCGACTCCCTCGCCGGAGCCGCCGGACTCGAGGAGCTCACGGATGCGCACGCCGCGCTCGTGGAGGGGGGCCTCCGCGTCACGCTGTCGCCCTGGGGCGTCGCGGTGCTCCGCTGGCGCCGAGCAGCGTCGCCGGTAGACTGAGGGCCGTGGGAACAATATTGAGCGCGCCCATGACGGCGTGCATCGTCACCATCCGTGAGCGCCGCGCCTGACGGCGCGTTCGCTCCCTCGCATCAGCGCGCCGTCTTCCGAGACCATCTGCACCTCGGACGGGCGCTTCGCCGTACCTGCTTCGCCCCGCGGGGTGCTCCCTTCTTCTCTTGGAGCACGCTCATGCCGCATTCCCGCCATGGCGGCCGACACGAACTCGGCCAGAACTTTCTCACCCACCGACCCACCATCGACCTCGTCACAGGCCTGGTGCGAGCCACCCGCGGTGCCGTGCTGGAGCTCGGCGCCGGAGACGGCGCGCTCACCCGTCCGCTCGCCGCGCTCGGACGGCCGCTGACCGCGATCGACCTCGACGAACACCGCGTGCGGGGGCTGCGTCACGCGCTGCCCGCCGTCGAGGTGGTGCACGCCGACGCCCTGCGCCACCCGATCAGCGCGACCACCGTGGTGGGGAACATCCCCTTCCACCTCACCACGCCCATCCTCCGTCGCCTCTTCCGCGAGGAGAGGTGGTCGCAGGCGATCCTCGTCACGCAGTGGGAGGTCGCGCGGAAGCGCGCCGGGGTGGGCGGCCGCACCATGATGACGGCGCAGCACGACCCGTGGTTCACCGTCGCGCTGCACGGGCGGGTGCCGCGCTGGGGCTTCACCCCGTCGCCGAGTGTCGACGGAGGCGTTCTCGCCATCACCCGGCGCGATGCGCCGCTGCTGCCGGTGGCCGATCGGCAGGAGTACGAACGCTTCGTCGGCGCGGTCTTCGCGGGCCGGGGCGGCACTCTCGAGCGCATCGTGGCCGGTGCCACGGGCGCGCCGGTCACCGCGGCGCGAGCGGCGGTCGCGCGGGCGGATGCGCACGGCGCCCTCCCGCGCGACCTGGGGGTCGAGCAGTGGCTGGCGCTGTGGGGAGCCCTCGGCCGGGCATCCGTCGTCAGCCGGGGATCGACCAGCTCACGACGATCGTCCCGGTCACGTGCTCGAGGGTGAGGAGGCCGTCGACGGTCTCGGCGGTGACGTCGCGCATCGCCACGACGTCACCGATGAGGTTGAGGTCGGCCTGGTCGCCGCGCACCAGCACCACCTGCGTGGCGTCGCGCGGCACGGTGACGTGCACCCGGGCATCGGCGAAACCGGTGGCCGTGAGGGTGCGCGTCATCGCGTGCGGGTAGGCCGGGGACTCACGGCAGGCCACCGTGCCCGCCGTCTCCTGCTGCACGAACACGCGCACCTCGGCGTGCACCGACTTGCCGAAGGCGTACTCGGTGTGGCCGTTCTCGAACCAGGCCTCGTGGCCGGTCGCGAGCGGCGCCCCGAGCGGCAGACGGTAGCGCGGCCGGGTGGTGGTGTCGGCGAGGTAGCCGCTCAGCCGCAGCGCGTTGTCGCTCGCGTGCACCGTCTGCACCGCCACCTTCGACGAGGCGGTGCGACGCACGAAGCCGCACGACACCCCGAGTTCGCCGAGCAGCCGCCGCAGCACCGCGCCGGCCTCCTCGAATTCGGCGGGGTCGAGCGCACGAGCCGGGCGGAAGCCGTGCTCGTCGAGTGGTGCGCGGTCGAAGGTTCGACGACCCGCGCACCCACGCCCAGGCCCCGCGCCGGGTGGCGTATGCCCGCGAGCCGGCGTCGAGACCGTCGCTCGCGCCCGCGAGGCCCGCGTCGTCGGCGGCGCCGGCGTCATGCGCGCCGCTGCCATCGGTGCTGCCGTCGGCGCTGCGCACGCTGGCGAGCACCGCGACGCCCGCGTCGGCATCCGCGACCTCGCGCACACCACCGCCCGACAGCGCCGCCACGTGCCGCAGCGGCCGCCGCAGCTCGCCCGCAACGACCGTGTCGGCGGCCAACGTGGTCGTGAACTCGAGGTCGCCCTCGAGGGCATCCGCGAGCCGCAGGCCGAGCAGCCGCCGCCCCGCGTCGTCGGCGCGCTCCGCCGGCCCGTAGGCGAGGATGCGCGCACCGCGCCCGACGAGCGTCACCAGCTGCTCGAGCACGGCGCCGCGCAGGGAGCGCGTGGGCGTCACCACGATGCGCCCGTCGAGCGTGCCCGCCTCGACCGCCGCGGCGAGCGACCCGGTCGACACGACCGTGTTGATCGGTGCGCCCGCGTTGATGCCGGCGGTGAGGTACCAGTCCTCGAAGAAGGGGAACTGGATGCTCGCCGGCTCGTTCTGGGCATCGGCGGAGTACTCGTCGAGCGGATAGAGCCACACGACCGGCCCGGCCGCGTCGGGCGCGGCCTCCAGCGCGCGAAGCACGTGCGACGACACCTCCCGCCCGGCCCTCGGGTCGAGCTCGCCGCGCTCGGTGTCGATGGAGAGGAACTGCACGTCGGATGCGGTGCGCACGGCACCCCGTTCGTCGATGCGGGAGACGCTCAGCGGCAGGTCGATGTCGAACGGCTCGCGGTTGTAGAAGTCCCACCACGGGTTCTGCCAGAACCAGGGATCGTTGACGTAGAAGCGGAAGAGGAAGCCGTCGCCCGGCACCTCGGCGATGCGCGAGAGGTACCCCGCCAGTTCGATGCCGAAGTCCTCGTTCAGCGGGCCCCACGGCGAATTCGGCGGCGGGTTGCGGAACGAGCCCGCGCGGTAGATCTCGCGCGTGGGCACCGCGTCTGCTCCCAGGTCGATGCCGGCCGAGAAGTTCGTGCCCCGCACCTCCACCGGGAAGCGGCATTCGGCGGTGAACACCCGCCAGAACTCCAGCAGGGTGGCGGCGACGGCCGGCACCCGGCCGGGGTGGAAGGTCTCGCCGTCGTAGACCTCGCCGAGCGGGGTCCAGGAGTAGGCGCTGAACCCGAACCCGTTCGAGAGCCAGAGGTAGTCGAAGCCCATCGCCGCGAGGTAGGAGTCGGCCTGGCGGCCGAGGAACTCGCCGAACACCGTGCCCTCGGGGATGCCATCCGGATAGCCGGCGAACGGCCGCTCGTCGGCGTGCAGCACCGAGTTGGCCCGGATCATGCGGATCAGCCGCCCGATCTCGCCCTCCTTGTCGGCGGCCACGATCTCCGGGTGCTCCTCGTACTTGAACGGCGAGCGCGTGAACTCCGGCCCCGGGTCGAAGGTGGCGCCGACCGTCACCGGGATGCCGAGGCGCTCCTCGCCGACCCGGCGGATGGTGGCGACCAGCCGACGGATGTCGCGGTAGCGCAGCGTCGGCACATCGGCGCGGTAGGGCTGAGCCACGTTGTCGGGCGTGACGGCGTGGGGGTAGGCGCCGTACTCGGTGTTCGAGAAGCCCACCGAACT
>BADC01000993.1 GCA_000333435.1 Corynebacterium-like bacterium B27
GCGCGCGACTTCGCCGATGCGGCCGATCTGGTGGCCGCGCATCCGGAGACCGCGGCCGCGCTCATCAGCCGCGTGGTCGAGCCCGAGAGCGCCGACGAGGAGTTCTTCGGGCTCGCCCAGGGCGTGACCACTCCCGGCAAGGTGCTGGTGAGCTTCCGGCAGGAGCCGGCGCTCGCCGGGGCGGGAGCGCACGCCCGATGAGCACCGCGCACCCGATGAACACCGTGGTCTTCATCGGTGACAGCATCACCGAAGACGGCAGCCCCCTGGCCGACCAGTACGCCCTCGGGGTCGGGTATGTCGCGCGGGTGGCATCCGCCCGTCGCGCCGCCGGCGCTGTGGAGCAGGTCGTCAACACCGGCATCGGCGGCAACCGCATGGTCGATCTCGTCGAGCGGTGGGAACGCGACTGCCTCGCGTACAGCCCCGACCTCGTCTCGGTGCTCGTGGGCATCAACGACACCTGGCGGCGCTACGACGGCGGCGAGGCCACCAGCACCGCCGCATTCGAAGCGGGCTACCGCGACGTGCTCGAACGCACCGCTCCGACCGGAGCGCGGCTCGTGCTGATCGAACCGTTCCTCCTCCCCGTCCGGCCGGGCCAGGCCGACTGGCGCGACGACCTCGATCCGAAGATCGAGGTCGTGCGGGGACTGGCGGGCGAGTTCGGCGCCACTCTGGTGCCGGCGGATGTCGCGTTCACCGCTCGCGCGCGGGAGGTCGCCGCCGCCGAGCTGCTGCACGACGGCGTGCACCCGACCGACGCCGGCCGTGACCTCCTCGCCCGCACCTGGCTCGAGTCGGTGAGCGACTGACATGCTGCTCGGCGTTCAGTACTACCGCCCGCCGTCGCCCGACCCCGAGTTCTGGTCCGACGACTTCGCCGGGATCGCCGCGGCCGGGTTCGACACCGTGCAGCTCTGGTTGGTCTGGGGCTGGGTCGAGGCCGTCGAGGGCGTCTTCGACTGGAGCGACTACGACCGGCTGATGGATCTCGCGCTGGAGCACGGTCTCGGCGTGGTGATCAGCTCCATCGCCGAGCAGCAGCCCGCGTGGTTGCTGCGCCGGTACCCCGATGCGGCAGTCGTCGACCATCTCGGGCGGGTGACGCCCTCCACCACCCGCGCAGAGCTGCAGAGCGGGGTCACCCCCGGCGGCTCGATCGACGATCCGCGGGTGCTCGCCGGCATGCGCACCTTCCTCGACGCGGCGGCGCGGCACTTCGGCGGGCATCCGGCCCTCCGGGCCTGGGACTGCTGGAACGAGAACCGCTGGGCGATGGAGGCCGACGGCCACCTCGACTACAGCCCGGCGAGCGTGCAGGCGTTCCGCGACTGGCTCTGCCGACGCTACGGCGACCTCGACGGGGTGGCGCGGGCGTGGCGGCGGCGGTTCGCCAGCTGGGACGACGTGCAACCCGGCCGTAAGCCCGGGCTGCCCTACACCGACCTGGTGGCGTTCCAGCAGTTCCTCACCGAGCGGGCGACCGTGCACCTGCGGATGCGGCGCGACACGATCCGGGCGGCCGACCCCGGGCATCCGGTCTGGGCGCACTGCGGCGAGCCTTCGGTGAACTCCCCGGGCAGCCTGTTCGAGCAGGCGCTGTCGCGGGGCAACGACTTCGCCTTTGGCGCGGAGCTCGACGGCTACGGCACCTCGAGCTTCCCGCACGTCACCGCCATGTCGGCGGTGGAGTTCGGGGTGCCC
>BADC01000992.1 GCA_000333435.1 Corynebacterium-like bacterium B27
GCTCGCCCCGGCGACACGACGGCTTCGCCCTCCTCGACAACGCCCTCGCGACGCAGCTGCTGCACGCCGACGGCGAGGTGCGGGGCGTTCGGGTGCGCGACCCGCGCGACGGCACGGAACGGGAGCTGACGTCGCGCGTCACGATCGTGTGCGCCGATGCCATCCGCACTCCTCAGCTGCTGTTCGCGTCGGGCATCCGCCCGGCCGCGCTCGGCCGCTACCTCAACGAGCACGCCTTCATCACGAGCCGCGTGCTGATCGACCTCGATCGGTTCGGGCTGAGCCTCGACGAGCTGCCGCAGGCACGGCCGGGCGAGTTCGCCACCGACGCGCTGTGGCTGCCGCACGACGACGCTCGTCAGCCGTTCCACGGCCAGCTCACCGGCACGGTCTTCCGCGACGACGGCGACCGGCCGCTCGCCTACTCGCTCGGCATCTCGGTGTACTCCCCCGTCGAGTCCTCCCCCGCGAACCGGCTCGTCTTCTCCGACACCGAGACGGATGCGGCGGGCCTGCCGCGCGTGGCCGTCGAGTTCACGTACTCCCCGGCCGACCGCGCCCTCATCGACGGCGCGAAGGCGCGGGCCGAGGAGATCGCCCGAGGGTTCGGCGACTTCGACCCGGAGACGGAGCTCGCCGTGCTGCCCCCTGGCTCGTCGCTGCACCAGACCGGCACCGTTCGCTCGGGGCCGGTCGACGACGGCGCGAGCGTGGTCGACCCGGCAGGCCGGGTGTGGGGGTTCGAGAACCTCTACCTGGCCGGCAACGGCGTCATCCCCACGCCCGTCGTCTGCAACGCCACCCTGACCGGTGTGATCACGGCCGTGCGCGCCGCGCGCGCCATCGCCGAGCGACTCGGGTCAGGGGCAGCGGCCGGCCGAATCGAGGCCGAGGTGCCGGCGTGAGGCGGCCGGCGCGCGTCGCGTTCAACGCGATCCCGTGGTTCAACATCCCCCGCGACCCCACCGATCCGGCGAGCATCGACCGCTGGCTCCTGAACGAACCCGGGTTCCGTGACGATTACCCGGGGGTGCTGGCCGAGATCCGCGACGCCGGGTTCGAGAACGTGATGCTCGAGGCGCTCCCGCACCAGACGCTGCAGGACTACGAACGGATGCTCGCCGCCGCGCGGCTCCGCCCGGCGCCGGGCTACGCGGTGGCGCGCCTGCCCGAGGACCACGGGCTGACGCTGCGCCCCGGCAGCCCGGAGTGGGTGCGCTGGTTCGACGGCATCCGCCGCAAAGCCGAGGAGACGAACTATTTCGGCCTCACCACGATCTTCCTGGCGCCCGAGCTGGTGTGGGCGCCGCACCTGGCGCGCACGATGCGGAGCGCCGCGGTGGGGGCCGACTTCCGCGCCGACCGGCTCGATCGCGTGACCGAGGTGCTCGCCGAGGCCGCCGGCATCCTGCAGCAGGAGGGCGTGCGCGCGGGCCTGCACAGCCATGTGGGCACCTGGATCGAGACCGAGGCCGAGATCGAGCACGTGCTGGGCGCGGTCGACGAGCGGATGCTCGGCGCCTCCTTCGACGTCGGCCACCTCGCCTGGGCGGGCATCGATCCGGCCGCCATGATCGCCCGGCACTCCGGCCGCATCGTCGATCTGCACCTCAAGGACATCGATCTGGCCGTCGCCGCCGACAGCCGAGCCCATCCTGCTCCCTACGCGGCGACCATGGAACGCGGAATCGTACGGGAGCCCGGCCTCGGCCGGCTCGATCTCGCCGGCATCCTCGATGCGCTCCCGTCGTCGTTCGACGGCTGGCTGATCATCGAGATCGACCGGCCGACGATGTCACCGCGGGACAGCGCCCG
Source organism: Corynebacterium-like bacterium B27 (assembly GCA_000333435.1). GTDB lineage: Bacteria > Actinomycetota > Actinomycetes > Actinomycetales > Microbacteriaceae > Herbiconiux. The sequence goes on from BADC01000992.1 coordinate 1,816, forward strand.
CCGGTCGCGGCAGTGGGCCGCAGAAACACTCAGCTGAGGAGAACAATGCCCTTTCTCGATCTGCCCCTCGCCGAGCTCCGGCAGTACCGGCCCGACGTCGCCGAGCCCGCCGACTTCGACGACTTCTGGGCGACGACCCTCGCCGAGTCGCGCGCGGTGGACGCCGCCGTGGTGTCCACCAGGGTCGACGCCGGCATGTCGCTCGTCGACACCTACGACGTCTCGTTCCCCGGGTTCGGCGGTGAGCCGATCAAAGGCTGGCTGAACCTGCCACCTGGAACGGCGCGGGGGCTGATCATCGAGTACAACGGCTACGGTGGCGGCCGAGGGCTTCCGCACGAGCGCCTGCGCTGGGCGGCGGCGGGGTACGCACACTTCTTCATGGACGTGCGCGGCCAGGGCAGCGCTTGGGGCAGCGGCGGCGAGACCCCGGACCGGGGCGAGATGCCGGCCGCGGTGCCCGGGTTCATGACCCGCGGCATCCTCGACCCCGACCTCTACTACTTCCGCCGGCTCTACACCGACGCCGTGCGGGCGGTCGACGCCCTGCGGAGCCTCGACCTGGTCGACCCCGCCGACGTCGCCCTGGTCGGCAGCAGCCAGGGCGGCGGTCTCGCGATCGCGGTCTCGGGACTGGTGCCCGGCATCCTTGCCACCCTCCCCAGCGTGCCCTTCCTCTGCCACTTCGAGCGAGCCGTGGGCATGGCGATGACCGACCCTTACGCCGAGATCGTGCGCTACCTCGCGGTGCACCGCGGCCACGAGACCCAGGCGTTCCGCACCCTCTCCTACTTCGACGCCGTGAACTTCGCGCGCCGCGCGACGAACCCGGCGCTGTTCGCGTCGGCCCTGATGGACCCGGTCTGCCCGCCCTCGACGGTCTTCGCCGCGGCGAACGCCTGGGGCGGGCCGATGGAGATGGTGGAGTACCCCTTCAACGAGCACGAGGGCGGCGGCGAGCACCACTGGGTCGTGCAGGAGCGCTGGCTGCGCACGTTCTTCGGCGACGAGCACGCCGGAGTGTAGTGGCCTCCTTGGCTATCGTGGGGCTATGCCCGAAATCGACCCGGAGGCCGCCGACGCCGGCATGATGGCCGAGCTGGGGCGCAAGATCAGCGCCCGGCGCAAGGAGCACGGGCTGACGCTCGTGAAGCTCGCGAGCCTGACGGGGCTGTCGCAGCCCTTCCTCAGCCAGATCGAGCGCGGTCGCGCGCGCCCGAGCATGGCGTCGCTGCACCGCATCGCGCAGGCCCTCGAGACCGCCACCCCGGTGCTCCTGTCCTCACCGGGCGGGCCGGCGGATCAGGCGCAGCACGCCGAGATCGAGTCCGAGCGGGTGAGTCTCGTGCGCGCCGACGAGGGGGCCATGGTCAGCCAGGACACCGGCCAGGCGAAGGCCCTAGTCGCGGGCGCCCGCGCCATGTACCCGATGGAGTTCGTGACGCGGCTGCCGGACTTCGAGGAGTACTACGAGCATCCGCATCCGGAGTTCATCTACGTGATCGCGGGGTCGATCGAGGTCGACCTCGCCGCCGACGGGATGCACGTGCTCGGTCCCGCCGACACGCTCTACTTCGCGGGAGGCGTGAAGCACCGCTGGCGCGTGAAGGGGCTGTGGCCGGCGCGACTGCTCGTGACCCAGGCCGGCGACGCGCCCGATCTGCATCGCGACACGCTCGCGTAATGTTGATGCGGGCAATATTTCTTCACGCCCGCGTAACGTCTGGGTAACACAAGACCCTCAGGATATTGAGCACATCAATATTTCTCGGAGGATCTGTGCCCCAGCCCATCGTCACATTCGATGACGTCTCGATGACGTTCCCGAACGGGACCGTCGCCCTGAGCGATGTCGACATCACGATCGACCGCGGCGAGTTCATCGCGCTGCTCGGGCCCTCGGGCTGCGGCAAGTCGACCCTCCTCCGCCTCGCCTCCGGCCTCGAAGCCTCCACCGGCGGCCGCACCACGGTCGACACCCGCCAGATCGGCTACGTCTTCCAAGACGCCACCCTGCTGCCCTGGCGCACCGTGCGCAAGAACGTCGCCCTGTTCGCCGAACTCGACCACCTGACCGCCGAGGAGACGCGCACCCGGGTCGACCACGCGCTCGGGGTGGTCGGGCTCACCGAGTTCCAGGGCCACCGGCCCCACCAGCTCTCCGGCGGCATGCGGATGCGCGTCTCCCTCGCCCGGGCCCTGGTGAACCGGCCCGAGCTCTTCCTCTTCGACGAGCCGTTCGGCGCGCTCGACGAATTCACCCGCGAGCGCCTCAACGACGACGTGCGGAACCTCTTCGTGCGCGAGCGCTTCACCGGTGTGTTCGTCACGCACTCCATCCCCGAGGCCGTCTACATGGCGACGCGGGTGATCGTGATGGGCGCCCGCCCTGGCCGCGTGATCGGCGAGTTCGCCGTGCCGTTCGGCGACGAACGCGGCGAGGAGGTGCGCTACTCGAGCGAGTTCGCCGAGCTGGCCGCCGAGATCTCGCACTGCCTGAAAGGGGCGATGGCATGACCGCCGGAGTCGGAACACCCGTGCCGCGCCGGCCCCGCACCGGCCGCCGCTCGCTCACCGTCATCCTGCCGATCGCCTTCGCGCTCGTCTTCATCGCACTCTGGTACGTGACGAGCGCCTTCCTGCTCTCGCCGAGCCGGCAGTTCATCCTGCCGATGCCGCACGAGGTGCTGATCGACGCCTTCCTCACCCCGAAGAACCTCTTCGCGTTGCTGGGACCGCTCTGGACCTCCACCGTGATCGCGATGGTCGGACTCGCCATCGCGACCGCGATCGGAGTGGTCACCGCGGTGCTGATGAGCCAGGCGAAGTGGGTCGAGATCACGCTGTTCCCCTACGCGGTGGCGCTGCAGAGCATCCCGATCCTCGCGATCGTGCCGCTCATCGCGTTCGCGATCGGCTACGGGTTCGAGTCGCGCATCCTCGTCGTGGTGCTGATCAGCCTGTTCCCGATCATCACCAACACCCTGTTCGGGTTGCAGTCCACGAGCCCGCAGATGCGCGAGCTGTTCACGCTGAAGCGGGCGAGCCGGTGGACGGTGCTCACCAAGCTGCAGTTCCCGGCGGCGCTGCCTGCGCTGTTCACGGGCCTCCGCATCTCGGCCGGCATGGCGGTGGTGGGGTCGATCGTCGCCGACTTCTTCTTCCGCAAGGGCGACTCGGGCATCGGCCTCGTGATCGACACCTACCGCAACCAGCTGAACGGCGAGATGCTCTACGGCGCGATCATCCTGGCCTCGTTGCTCGGGCTCGTCGCGTTCTGGGTCTTCGGGCTGCTCGGCCGCCTCTTCGTGGGCTCCTGGTACCGGCCCGACGGCCGCTAGCCGAACCCTTTTCCCCGCACCACCCCCTGCAATCCCGACACCCTCCAAGGAGACACCCATGCCCCACCGCACTCGAACCCGCGTCACGGCCCTGGCCGCCGCAGCCGCATCCGGCCTGCTGCTGCTCTCGGCCTGCAGCAGCTCAGCCCCCGCGGCGCAGGACGCCGAGGCGGCCGGCGGCGACGGCGCGCTGAGCGCCTGCCCGTCCACCGTCGTGCTGCAGACGAACTGGTTCCCCGAGCCCGAGCACTCGGCCGCCTACGCCCTCATCGACCCCGCGAAGGCCACGATCGACGCGGATGCCGGCATCTACTCCGGCCCGGCCATCGCCGATCCGAACATCACCATCGAGGTTCGCGCGGGCGGGCCGTTCATCGGCTTCCAGCAGTCGACCGCGCTGCTCTACTCCGACGACTCGATCATGCTCGCGATGATCGACACGGATGAGTCGGTCAAACTCTCGAAGGATCAGCCGACCAAGGCGGTCTTCACCCCGCTGCAGAAGAACCCGCAGATCCTGCTCTGGGACCCGACGAAGTACGACTTCGCCGACCTCGCCGCCGTCGGCAAGAGCGACGCCACGGTGCTCTACTTCCAGGGCGCCACCTACATGGACTACCTCATCGCCCAGGGCGACGTGCGAGCCGACCAGGTCGACGGCTCGTTCGACGGCTCCGTCACGCGCCTGGTCGCCGGGGAGCCGGTTGTGCTGCAGGGCTACATCACGCAGGAGCCCTACCGCCTGAAGCACGAGTTCACCGACTACGGCCGAGACGTCGACTCGCTGCTGATCGCCGACTCGGGCTACGACATCTACCCCGCAGCCTGGTCGGGCAAGCCCGACGTGGTCGAGGCCCAGTCCGACTGCCTGGCGCAGCTCGTGCCGGCCATGCAGCGCGCCCA
>BADC01000991.1 GCA_000333435.1 Corynebacterium-like bacterium B27
CGCCGCCCAAGACCTCAAGAACTCCAAGCTGCACCCGCCCGTCGCCTTCCCGGTCGGCGAGACCACCGACATCGACTACAACCCGAACGCCGCCTGCGGGTCGGCCCCGGTGCTCATCCGCACCGTCGCCACCGCCGCCCTCTACGACTACACGCCCTACCAGCCGAACCCCGCGGCCATGGTTCCGGGCAGCGACGGCAACGGCTGCTCCAGCCTCGGCAACCTCAACTTCTGGTTCGTGTACACCGACTGGTTCGGCTACCCGCACATCGACGTCGACCGCATCCAGGGCGCCGACCGCTACGACGTCTCGGTCGCCATCGCCCAGAAGGCCTACCCGAGCGGCACCGACACGGTCTACCTCGCCACCGGAACCAGCTACGCGGATGCCCTTTCCGCCGGCCCCGCGGCCGTCGAAGACGGAGCACCCCTCCTCCTCACCCCGCCGGATGCCCTGACCCAGGGTGTCTCGAACGAGATCACCACCCTCGGGGCGAAGAACGTCGTGATCGTGGGCGGTCCCAACTCGGTCTCCGAGACCATCAAGTCCGGGCTCGAGAAGCGCGGCCTCACCGTCACCCGCATCGGCGGCGCCGACCGCTTCGAGGTGTCGCGCAACGTCGCCGAGCACGCCTTCGGCGAGAGCGGCGCATCCGGCGCCTACGTCGCGACCGGCCTCAACTTCCCCGACGCGCTGAGTGCCAGCGGCGCCGGCGGGCACAGCGGCCGGCCCGTGCTGCTCGTCAACGGCTCCCTCACCGCCATCGACCCGGACACCGCATCGACCCTGGCCGACCTGGGCGTCACCGACGTCACCGTGGCGGGCGGCCCGAACTCGGTGTCGGCGGGCGTCCTGAACTCGCTGAAGAAGCCCGGCGTGACCGTCACCCGGCAGAGCGGCGCCGACCGTTTCGAGGCGTCGCTGAACATCAACCAGGCCGCCTACGACACGAGCGACCGCGTGTACCTCGCCACCGGCTTGAACTTCCCGGACGCCTTGGCCGGGTCGGCGCTCGCGGGTGCGCAGGGCGCTCCGCTCATCGTGGTGCCGCAGGACTGCGTGCCGCAGGCGGTGAAGCTCAGCTTCAAGGACTTCGACAACACGAAGGTGACACTCCTCGGCGGCCCCAACTCCCTGGGCGCGGGTGTCGCGAGCCTCACGAGCTGCTGAACGCTCGTCGACCCGTCAGTCGTGGTTGGTATGGGCGGCTCGAATCAACCACAAGTGACGGGTCGGATGCCCGGCATCAATGTGGTTGCATGGTGACATGTCAGAGCTTCCGTCGACCGGGCCCGCCGCCCATCCGCACGAGCCGCACGTCGAGGGGCTCGCGAGCCGCCTGAACTGGCTCCGCGCCGGGGTGCTCGGCGCGAACGACGGCATCGTGTCGGTAGCGGCGATCGTGGTGGGTGTCGCGGGTGCGACGGCCGCGGTCGCGCCCATCCTCACGGCGGGTGTCGCCGGCCTCGTGGGCGGTGCGATCTCGATGGCGCTCGGCGAGTACGTCTCGGTGAGCAGCCAGTCCGACAGCCAGAAATCGCTCATCGCCAAGGAGCGCGGCGAGCTGCGCGACATGCCCGACGAAGAGCTCGCCGAGCTCGCGGGCCTCTACCAGCAGCGCGGCCTCAGTCCCGAGACGGCGCTCCAGGTGGCGAAGGAGCTGACGGCGCACGACGCCCTCGCTGCGCACCTCTCGGCGGAGCTCAACATCGACCCGGACGACCTGGCGAGTCCCTGGCAGGCGGCCGGCGCATCCGCTCTCGCGTTCACGGTGGGGGCGCTGCTGCCGTTCCTGTCGATCCTGCTCTTCCCGGCCGAGATCCGGGTGGCGGCGACCTTCGTCGTCGTCATCCTCGCGCTCGTGCTCACCGGAGCGTTGAGCGCCTGGATCGGGGGCGCCCGCATCGTGCGCGCCACCCTCCGCGTGGTGATCGGCGGCGTGCTCGCGCTCGCGGCCACCTTCGCGATCGGCACCCTCCTCGGCACCACCGGCGTCGTCTGACGCCGTTTCGACCGCTCGGCTGGAGGATTCGGTGGCAGGCTGGCCAATACGGCGGGTGGTGGCTGCGGTTCTCGGCGGACTGCTCGCGGCTGCCGCGGTCGTCGTCGGCCCCGGCTTCGACCGCGTGCCCGTCGACCCGGACCTGACCACATTGCTCGGCCTGCCGGAGGGCGACGTGGAGGCCTTCCTCACGACCCATCAGAAGGTGATCTTCGAGGTGCTGGCCGACCACCCCGATGCCGTTTCGGACTGGTGGGCGGGCGTCGACGAGGCAGAACGGTCGGACATGATCGCTTCGGACCCGGCGATCGTCGGCAACCTCGGGGGGATCGACTACGCGTCCCGCGATGCCGCGAACCGGGCACACCTCGACGATGAGCTCGATGCCGCGGGCAAGACGAGCGCGGCACATCCTTCCGACGCGGTCGCGGCGACACGGTTCGCGGCGCTGAGCGCCGTGCACGGGGCGATCTCGGGAAAACACGATCCGCCGCGATTCCTGGTGGAGCTGAGCGACGATGTCCCTCCGCTCGCCGCGGTCGCGGTGGGTGACCTCGACACGGCCGATCAGGTCACCTTCGCGGTGCCGGGGATGGGCACCTACAGCACCGACATGCAGCTCTGGACCGTGGCCGCGCAGAACATCCACCGAGCCCAAGGCCGTGCGGGTGCCCCGGCCGACCGCGCGGTGATCGCCTGGATCGGGTATGAGGTGCCGCCGCCGGGAATCGACGCGACAGTCGGTTCGTACGCCGCGCTCGGCGCCCCGCGACTCAGCGCGGACGTCGCCGCGATCACGGCGGCGCGGGCGGGGACCGGGCCCGACACGATCAGCGTGATCGCCCACTCCTACGGCACCACGATGGCGGCGAACGCCCTGGCCGACTCGGACCTCGGGCTGTACGCCTTCGTCATGCTCGGATCGGCGGGAGTCGAGTACCGGGTGGGAAGCGCGGCATCCCTGAGCGCTGAGCGCGTGTACGCCGGCGAGGGGAGTCGCGACAATGAGGCGTTTCTCGGCAGACTCGAGCGGATCGATCCCCGAGCCCGGTCGTTCGGGGCGACCGTCTTGAGCACGGACGGTGATCCCGCCCGGGGACTCGTGGGCGTGACCGGGCACGAGCCCATCCTCCATTCGGCCTACAACGACGACCCGAGCAGCAAGGCGTGGACCAGATACACCGACCCCGCCGAGCGCGACCGCCTGTACCAGGAGCACATGAGGATGTTCGGGTATCTCGACACCGGCACGGAGTCCTTGGAGAACGCGGCACGCGCATCGACGAGGGTGCCGCGCTTCGCCTTGCTACAGTGAGCGCCGAACGGGAGGGGATCGGGTGCCGTCGACAGGACTGAGTTCGGCCGAGGTGCGGGAGCGGATCGAGGCCGGGCGCACGAACGCCTTCGTGCAGGACACCAGCCGGAGCGTCTGGAGCATCGTCCGGGCGAACGTGCTGACGCTGTTCAACGGGATCATCCTGGCCTGCTTCATCGTGCTGTTCGCGATCGGGCGCTGGCAGGATGCGCTGTTCGGGTTCTCCGCGATCGCCAACGCCGTGATCGGCAGCGTGCAGGAGTTCCGCGCGAAACGGGCCCTCGATCGGCTGGCGCTCCTGAACGCCCCGCACGCGCGGGTGCTGCGCGACGGTGCCGAGACCGAGGTCGAGGTCGCCGAGGTGGTGCTCGACGACACCCTCGTGCTCCGCGCGGGCGACCAGGTGCCGGCGGACGCCGTCGTCGACGACGCGCGCGGCCTTCAGCTCGACGAGTCGATGCTCACGGGCGAATCCGATGCCGTGGAGAAGTCGCCGGGCGACCGGGTGCTCTCCGGTTCGGTCGTGGTCGGCGGCGAGGGCACTGCCATGGTCGATCGGGTCGGGGCCGATTCGTTCGCGAACTCGCTCGCGAGCGAGGCGAAGCGGTTCTCGCTCGTCGCGTCGGAGCTTCGCTCGTCCATCGATCGGGTGCTGCGCTGGGTCGCCTGGATCATCGGGCCGGTGGCCCTCCTCGTCCTCAATGCGCAGATGATCGCGCAGGGCGGATGGTCGGAAGCCTGGGCGAGCGGCGCCTGGCGCGACGCCGTGACGGCGACCATCGCATCCGTCGTCGCCATGGTTCCGCTCGGACTCGTGCTCATGACGAGCATCACCTTCGCCGTCGGGGCTGTGAAGCTCGCCCGCCGGCAGGTGCTCGTGCAAGAGCTGCCGGCGGTGGAGGGCCTCGCCCGGGTCGACGTGATCTGCCTCGACAAGACCGGCACGCTGACCCAGGGCGACATCGTCTTCGACGCCGCGCATCCGTTGGTCGAGGTCGACGGGTGGCAGAGCGTGCTCGCCTGGTACGGGGTGCAGAACGACGCCAATGCGACCGCCAGGAGCCTCACCGAACCGTTCCCCGCGGTCAGGGAGGAGAGCCCGGCCGGGCGGGTGCCGTTCTCGTCCGCGCGCAAATGGAGTGCCGTGACGTTCGACGACGGGATGTGGGTGCTCGGCGGCCCGGAAATGGTCTTCCCGGACGCCACCGGCGCCGGCGGTGCCGGCGGTGCCGACGGTGTCGACGGTGACGACGGCGACGACCCGCTGAGGCACGGCTTGGCGGCACGGTCGGCCGAGCTTGCGGCGTCGGGACGACGAACCCTCGTGCTCGCTCACGGCTCGCCCACCGCCGATGAGACGGTTCCCGCCGACGCCGTGCCTGTCGCGCTGCTGACCTTCCGTGAGAACATCCGCCCCGATGCCGCCGAGACCCTCGCCTACTTCGCCGCGCAGGGTGTCGACGTGCGGATCATCTCGGGCGACAACCCGCAGACCGTCGCCGCGATCGCCCGCGAGGTCGGGCTCGACGCACCCCACGGCTTCGACGCACGCGAGCTGCCGGAGAGCGAGGGGGAACTGCTCGAGGTGCTCGAACGCACCCGCGTGTTCGGCCGGGTCACGCCCGACCAGAAGCGACGGATCGTGGTCGCGCTGAAGTCGGCCGGGCACACCGTGGCGATGACCGGCGACGGGGTGAACGACGCGCTGGCCATCAAAGAGGCCGACATCGGGGTCGCGATGAACTCCGGTGCCGCCGCGACCAAGGCGGTGGCCCGGCTGGTGCTGCTCGACGGCCGGTCTCCCATCTGCC
>BADC01000990.1 GCA_000333435.1 Corynebacterium-like bacterium B27
ACTCCGACCGAGGCCGGAGCGGGCGGCGAGGGCACGGCCGACGGCGGCGCCAACCCCGGCGGGCACGACGGCGGAGCCGACGGGTCCGCGGCAGGCGGCGAAGGCACCGCTGACGGCGGTGCGAACCCCGGCGGCCACGACGGCGGGGCCGACGGCTCGGCCGACGAGGGCGAGGGCACGGCCGACGGCGGCGCGAACCCCGGCGGGCACGACGGCGGGGCCGACGGCTCGGCGTGACGATCGAGATCGAGCGCGGGTCGGTCGCCCGGCCCGCGCTCTCCCGCTGCATCAATGTCGCGCCCGACGAGTTCGCGCGTGAGCTCTGGGGCCGGCGACCACTCCTCTCCGCCGCCGCCACCCTTCCGGAGGGCTTCGGCGACCTGTTCAGCGAGCGGGCCGTCGACGAACTGATCGCGGAGCGCGGGGTGCGAACCCCGTTCATCCGCATGGCGCACGAGGGCACTGTGCTCTCGCCCGGCGCCTACACGGCCCCCGGCGGGTTCGGCGCCGAGGTGGGCGACCAGGTGAGCTCCGAGAAGGTGCTCGCCGAGTTCGCCGCCGGAGCCACGATCGTGCTGCAGGGGCTGCACCGGCTGTGGCCGCCGTTGATCGACTTCACCCGGCGCCTGGTCGACGACATCGGGCATCCGGCGCAGGTGAATGCCTACATCACCCCGGCATCGTCGCGCGGCTTCGATCCCCACTACGACGTGCACGACGTGTTCGTGCTGCAGATCGCGGGCGAGAAGCACTGGCGCATCCACGCGCCGGTGCACGTCGACCCGTTGCGCGACCAGCCCTGGGGCGACCACCGCGAGGCCGTGGCCCGTGAGGCGCAGAACGAGCCGGTGATCGACGCCGTGCTGCGGCCGGGCGACGCGCTCTACCTCCCCCGCGGCTGGCTGCACTCGGCCGAGGCGCTCGGCGGAACCTCGGTGCATCTCACCGTCGGCGTCGCGGCCTACACCCGCGCTGACGTGGTGCGCGCGCTCGTCTCGACCCTTGGCGACGTGCCTGCCCTGCGCGGTTCCCTCCCGCTGGGCCTCGACTTCAGCGATGCGGATGCGCTGCGCCCGGTGGTCGAGGAGACGGTGGCCGAGCTGGTGCGGGCGTTGACAGCGCTCCCGGATGCACACGATCAGCTCGAGAACGCGGTCGCGCCCCCCGGATTTCGGGCCCCCGACCCGGCGGCGACCGTGTCACGGTACCTGGCCGCCCGGTTCGCCGGCGCGACCAGGCCTGAACCGGTCGCTCCGCTGGCGACGGTCGACGCGATCGCCGCACTCGACCCCGACTCCGCGGTGCGGTGGCGCGGCTCGCTCGGTGCGCGCATCGACAGCAGCAGCGATGGCGCCCACGTGCGCATCGTCACGGCGGCGAAGACGGTCGCCCTGCCGATCGAGGCCGAAGCGGCCGTGCGCCGTCTGCACGAGGGCGGCGCGGCCGCGGTCACGCTCGCCGAGCTGCCCGGCCTCGACCTCGAATCGGCGATCGTGGTGGCCCGCCGCCTGCTGCGCGAGGGCATCCTGGTGCCCGCTTGATGCCCCGAGCGGCGCGCGGTGCCCGCGCCGGCGCCCCCAGCCCCGGCCCCGGCCGAGCGACGAGCGCGGCGTGACGGCCAAGAACCTCGGGGCAGCCGAAGGGTGGGCACCGTGCAGCGACCGCGCGCGGGAGCGGAGTGATCCGCTCGCCGCCACGGGGTCGCGCGGGCTGCAGTGGTTCCTCATCGAGGTGTCGGGCGCGTGGGGCACGCGCGCGCTCCTCGACCCGCCCTTCGACGAAGAGCTCGGCCGAGCCTTGGTGACCCGCATCGAGGCGGCCGGGATGCGCCCGCTCGCCATCCGCCGCACCGGTCGCAGGCCTCCGCAGCGCAGCTGGCGCTGGGCCGTCGTCGACTCCCGCCCGGGGCGGGAGAGCGTGCGGTGGGGCGAGGCGGCCGACCCGGCCGACCTGCTCGACGTTCCGCTCGACGGGTCGACGGGCGTCGCATCCGACCGCCCGGTCTTCGCGGTCTGCGCCCACGCCCGGCACGACCAGTGCTGCGCGGTGCGCGGCCGCCAGGTGGTGACGCAGCTCGCCGAGGCCTTCCCCGACGAGACCTGGGAGTGCTCGCACCTCGGTGGCGACCGCTTCGCGGGCACCATGGTGCTGCTCCCCCACGGTCTCTACTACGGCCGGGTCGACGACGGCGACGCCGTCGGCATCGCGGAGGCCTACCTCGAGGGGCGGGTGCAGGAGGAGTTCTTCCGCGGCCGGAGCTCGCTCACCCACCCGGTACAGGCGGCGCAGCACTTCGCCCGGCTGGAGTACGGCGACGACCGCCTCGACGCGTACGCCCCGCTCGAGGAGCACTGGCACGACGGCGGCACCTGGACGGTGCGCCTCGCCGGCACGGCAGACGACTCGCGCCCCGTCACGGTCGAGCTCGCCGAGATGCTCTCCGACCCGCTCCTCTCCACCTGCGCCGCCACCCGCCCCGGCCAGGTGCGTCAATGGCGCCTCGCGTCGATCGACCGGTGAAAGTGGTTGTCGCGGCAACTGACGCCCGGCAACGGACTTAGGATCGACGGATGGAGACCCCGCGCTGGCTGACCCCCGAGCAGTTGCGGGCCTGGATCCGGCTCGAATCGGTGGTGGAGCTGCTGCCCACGGTGCTCGACTCGCAGCTGCAGCGCGACGCCCAGCTCACCCACTTCGAATACCTCGTGCTGGCGAAACTCTCCGAGGCGCCCGAGCACGTGCTGCGCATGACGAGGCTGGCCGCCATCACGAACTCGACCCTGCCCCGCCTCTCGCACGTGGTGAGCCGGCTCGAGGCGCGCGGCTACCTCGAACGCCGGCCCTGCCCTGAAGACCGCCGGGCCACCAACGCCCATCTCACCGAGACGGGCTGGCAGAAGGTGGTGGCGACGGCACCTGGCCACGTGGCGAATGTGCGCGCGCACGTCATCGACCTGCTGACCGACGAGCAGGTCGAGCAGCTCGACGGGATCATGGCGACCCTGCTCGAACGACTCGACCCGCAGAACTCGCTGCGCCGCCTGCCGTGACCGGCGGCGCCGCGAGCCTCAGCGCCGCGCGAACAACCGTCCGCGGTTGACGTACACGAGCCCGCCCGCGACGGCGAGCACGACCACGACCGCGCCGACCCAGAGCCCGACGGTGAGCGGCGACACCCCCGCCGACGCCGGCGTCGCCGTCGACGCATCCCCAGCCCCCGCGGCCTCATCGGCCACCGGCGCGATGGTCTCCCCGGGCTCGACCGGCGGCGCGAGTTCGGCCACCGTGATGTCGACCGTGGTCGACGCCGAACTCGGCGTGGTCGTGGTGACCGTCACCGCCCACTGCCCGTCGGGCAGGAACGGCTCGGGTGTGATCCAGATCCCCTCCCCCTCGGGTGAGGAGACGAGCGCCAGCGGGCCGACGCTCTCCCCGCTCGGCGAGACCGCGGTGGCGACCGGGTCGATGATCTCCGAGACCGGATGCCCGTCCTCCGTGTAGGCGGCGTTCACGATGAGTCCCCCCGCGCCGTCCGGCGAGACGGTGAGCTGGAACGGCCCGCCGTGCGCCAGCGCCGCTGGAGCCGCCGCCCCGAGCACCGCCGCGAGCGCCACCAGTAGCCCGATCGCGACGGCGACCGCCGCCCGTCGTGCGATGTCAATCGTGTGCATCATGCCTCCGAT
>BADC01000989.1 GCA_000333435.1 Corynebacterium-like bacterium B27
TCGCGCGGCGCCTCGTGCGGTGTGGCACCCAGATCGATCAGGCGGGCGAGCGATGCCTCGAGGTCGTCGACGTGCCAGTACACGATCTCGCCGCCGAGCCCGCCGGTGCGGGTGGGCGGAGCATAGCGAGCGTCGATGATGCCGAGTTCGTGCTCGTGGTCGCCGATACGGAATTCGGTGTACCCCGGCACGTGATAGTAGGCCGGGATGCCGAGCACCTCGGCGTACCACCGCTCGGCGGCGGCGAGGTCGGTGGCGTAGAAGCTGACGGTGGACAGTCCTCGCAACATGGTGTTCTCCTTCTTCGTGGTGCGTCTGTTCGTTCGTGCACTCAGTCTGCGACTCGAAAGTGCTCATCGATTGACTACTTTTCTGACGAGAATGGAGGCATGCGCGCAGACCGGCTCGTGGCCACCGTTCTCCTCCTCCAAGCCCGCAGCCGGGTGACGGCCCGTGAACTCGCCCAGGAGCTCGAGGTCTCGGTGGCCACGGCCCGGCGCGATCTGGAGGCGCTCTCCGGTGCGGGCATCCCGATCTATCCGCAGCCCGGCCGCGGCGGTGGCTGGGCCCTGCTCGGCGGCGCCCGCACCGACCTCAGCGGGCTCAGCTCGCCCGAGGCGCAGGCGCTGTTCCTTCTCCTCGGGCCCGCGGCGGCGATCGATCCGGCCGCGAAGTCGGCGCTGCGCAAGCTCGTGCGCGCCTTGCCCGAGACGTTCCGGGCCGACGCCGAGGCCGCGGCGTCCGCCGTGGTGGTCGACCCGGCGTCGTGGGGGCGGGCGGGCCGCGCGCAACCTGCATTCGTGGAGACGCTGCAGACCGCGGTGGTGCAGCGGCGGGTCGTGCGCATCCGCTACGCCGGCTGGTCGAAGGCGGAGACCGACTACCTCGTGTCGCCCTGGGGTCTCGTGGACAAGAACGAGGTCTGGTACCTGATCGGCGGCGTCGAGGGTCGCGACGGCGAACGCACCTTCCGGGTCGACCGGATGCGTGCCGTCACGCCGACCGAGGAACCGGCCACCCGACCCGACGGCTTCGACCTCGGCGCGGCCTGGGAGCGGGTGATGACGGAGGTGGCGAGCGAACGTACCGCGGTGGCCGCGGTGGCGGTGGTGGCGTCGCCGCTGCTGGGCTATCTGCGCTCGCAGTTCGGGCAGGATTGCGAGGTGCTCGAGCATCTTCCCGACGGGCGAACCCGGGTGCGGCTGTCAGCTCCGACCGGAGCGCTGATCGCGCGCCGGCTGGCCGGCTGGGGCGCGTTCGCCGAGGTGCTCTCGCCACCCTCCGTGCGCGAGGAGCTCGCGGCGATCGCCGATCAGCTGACGGCGATCTACTCCTCCACATCCTGACCCCCGGCCGACCCGGCGAACAAGGGGTACGGGGCGTCGGGGGTTCGGCGTACGCTCGGATCGACGGCAACGACCGTCACAGGTGAACGGAGAACGGCATGGCTATCAACGACGACGACATCACGACCGAGGCCGGAGCGGGCGGCGAGGGCACGGCCACCGGGCGCTGAGCGAGGCGGTGACGGCGGGCCACGGTCGGTCGCGCTCGGCCTCGGCCTCCTCGCGCAGCAGCGCGAGCGTCGCCGCGTCGGCAGCGGTCCAGACGGCCGAATCGGATGCCTCGGGGATGCCGGTTCGGCGCCGCAATTCGGTCGAGCCCGCCCGGCTGAAGGAGTCGCGGAGGCGGGGTTCGCGCATCCGCTCGCCCCAGTGCTCGTGCAGCACACCGGCGTAGCCGCCGGGTGCTGCCACGGTCGGTGACGCGGGGAGTGGCATGGCAACCTCCGTTGCTTCATGTGTGTTCATGTTCGAATCTGTTCGATTCGAGCGATTGGAGCGCGTCTGAGTATGTACTGTCGTGCAGCACCCCGCAACGACCCGCTCTCGACCGAGGGCGAAGACAGGACTCGCACCATGACCCACCCGGCGGCCCCGGAAGCCCTGGTGGTGATGGCGCGCGACGTGTTCGACCGGCAGTTCGACGAGCGGCACCTGGTGCGGCTACGGCGGTCGGCCCGGGTGCAGGAGCCTGTCCTGTGCGAGAACCTCGACGATCCCGCGTTCGCGTCCCGGCTGGCCGGGGTCGAGGTGCTGCTGACGGGGTGGGGGGCGCCGCGGCTCGACGCGGCCCGGCTCGACCGGATGCCGCGCCTGCGGGCGATGCTGCACTGCGCCGGCTCGGTGCGCCCGCAGGTGAGCGACGAGTTCTGGGCAGCCGGCATCCGTGCCACGTCCGCCGCCGAGGCGAACGCGGTGCCCGTGGCCGAGTTCACCCTGGCCGCGATCATCTTCGCCGGGAAGAAGGCGCCCTTCCTCGCCGCCGACCCGTCGAGCCGGGGTGCGGACGAGTTCCCCACGAGCCGATTCGGCGAGCTCACGAACCTCGGCCGCACGATCGGCGTCGTCGGCTTCAGCCGGGTGGGCCGCCGGGTCGTGCAGCTCGTGCAGCAGCTGGAGGGGGTGACCTGCCTCGTGGCCGACCCTTTCGCCGACCCGGGCGCGATCGTGGCCGCCGGCGGAGTGCCGTCGTCCCTGGCCGAACTGCTGCCGCGGGTCGACGTGCTCTCGCTGCACGCGCCGGCCCTGCCGAGCACGCGGCACCTCATCGGAGCGCCGGAACTCGCCGCGTTGCGCACCCACGCGACCGTGATCAACACCGCGCGCGGGAGCCTCATCGAGGCAGCGGCGCTCGAGCGCGAGTGCGCATCCGGCCGTCTGAACGCGATCCTCGACGTGACCGACCCCGAGCCCTTGCCCGCCGACAGTCGGCTCCGCCGGCTGCCGAACGTCATGGTGACGCCTCACCTCGCCGGCTCGCTCGGCTCGGAGCTGCACCGCATGACGGATGCCGCGCTCGACGAAATGGAGCGGTACGTGGCCGGCGAGCCGTTTCTCGACGAGGTCACGGCCGACGCCCTTCGCCTCAGCGCCTGAGGGCGCTGCGTTTCACGACCCGGTCGCTGACCGGAAAGGAGGTCCGACGTGGCCATGTTCGCCGACGACCCGGTGCGGCCCGAGAACTACCGCCGGTTCGCGCGGGAGGTGCCCCAGTGGTTCACCGACGCGAAGCTCGGTGTGTTCATCCATTGGGGGCCGTACTCGGTGCCCGCGTGGGCGGAGCCGGTGGGCGAGCTCGGAACGATCGAGAGCGGGTGGTACGCCCACAACCCCTACGCCGAGTGGTACTTCAACACCATCCGCATCCCCGGCAGCCCCGCGGCCGCGCACCACCGTCAGGTCTACGGCGACGCGCCCTACGACGACTTCCTCGACCGGTGGCAGCCGCACGAGTTCGTGCCGGACGAGCTGCTCGCGCTGATCGCGAGCACGGGCGCGCGCTATCTCGTCCCCACTGCCAAGCACCACGACGGTGTCACGCTGTGGGAGGCGCCGGGCACCGCCGGCCGCAACACCGTCGCGCGCGGCCCCCGCCGGGATCTCATCGGAGAGCTCGAGCACGCGGCACGCGCCGCCGGATTGCGCTTCGGCGTCTACTACTCCGGTGGCCTCGACTGGCACGTCGCCCCGCTCGAGCCGATCACCGAGGACAGCAACGGATTCCGCCGGCCCGTCGACGCCGGGTATGCCGAGTACGCCTATCGCCAGGTCGCCGACCTCGTCGACCGGTACCGGCCTGACCTCCTCTGGGGCGACATCGAATGGCCCGACGCCGGCAAGCCGCCCGGCCCGTTCAGCCTCGAGCGACTGTTCGAGCGGTTCTACGCTGTCGCGCCGGAGGGCGTCGTGAACGACCGCTGGGGCGAGACGCACTGGGACTTCCGCACCAGCGAGTACCAGCAGGGCCTCAACGTCGAGGGCGGCGCGGCCTGGGAGAACTGCCGGGGCATCGGCTACTCCTTCGGCCACAACACGCTCGAGAACGAGTCGCACACGCTGAGCGGTCCGGATGCCGTGAAGACCTTCGTCGACATCGTCTCCCGCGGCGGCAATCTGCTTCTGAACATCGGCCTCACCGCTGCCGGGGCGGTACCCGGGCTGCAGCGGCGCACCCTCGAGCACCTGGCCCGGTGGAACGCCGTCAACGGGGACGCCGTGTTCGGGGCGCGGCCGCTGGGNCGTGAGGTCGCGCATCCGTCGGA
>BADC01000988.1 GCA_000333435.1 Corynebacterium-like bacterium B27
GCCGTCGCTGTCCGCACCGCTGGAACTGGTGATGCCGGGCAGCCGCACGCGGGCGCGGGACGCGGAGAAGTGCGGGCGCAGGGAGAGCAGGAGGTGGTCGGCGACGGCGGCCCAATGACCGCGGGTCCAGCCGGTGAGAGGGGAGAGGGCCCGATCGTCCGGAGGCAGTTCGAGCCGAGTGCGGCCGGCCCCGGTCATCCGTTCGCCTCCTCGAGCAGGGCGCGGTCGATCGATGCCGGTGCCGACGACGGGCGCACGTGCAGTTCCGGCCCGAGCAGCACCCGGTGCGGCGGGCGGCCCGGCGCGTCTTCGAGCCGCGCGATCAGGGTCGAGACGGCCTCCCGGCCCACGTACTCCTTCGGCGGCCGAACGGCGGTCACGGCCGGGTCGCCGAAGCGGGCGACGTCGTCGTCGTAGGCGACGAGCGCGAGATCGTGCGGCACGCGCAGCCCCCGGTCGATGGCGTGCTGCTGCAGCGCGATGGCCTGCGGATCGGGGAGCACGATCACCGCGGTGGTGCCCGTGCTCCGGAGGAGGTCGAGCGCCTCGTCCTTCGCGGCATCCTGCCCGGGCTCGTCGAACCGGATGCCGTCGAGAACGGCGACGTCGACCGGGAGGCCGAGCGACTCGAGCGCCGAGCGCCAGCCGAGGCGCAGCGCCGGTCCGGTCGGGTTCCCGGCCTGGGTGAACAACCCGATGCGGGTGTGGCCCAGCTCGTGCAGGTGCTGCACGGCGAGGGCGGCGCCGACCGCGTGGTCGGTTCCGACGGAGTCGAGCCGGGCGGTCGCGGCCGCCGGCGGCACCCGCCGTTCGGCGAGCACAACGGGAACCGGGAGGGAGTCGAGCCAGCGCAGGGTGTCGAGTGCCGCTTCGCCCTCGGTGGCCGGTGCCACGATCAGGCCCTGCAGTCCCGGCGTCTTCAGCAGCGCCTCGACGTGACGCCGGTTGTCCCTCGGGTCGTAGGTCGACGCTCGCAGGAGCACGGATGCCCGCAGCCGGGCGGCCTGTGATCGCGCGCCGTTCACGATCGCCGGCCAGTAGTACTCGAGCGACGGCACCACCATGCCGATGGTGTGGCGCGGCGGCAGCCCGGCGGTGGACGGCCGGGCGCCGACGTCGAGCGTGCTGCGCAGCGTGGCGCCGCCGTGCACGCGGGTGAGCAGCCCCTGCTCGGCGAGGGCGTTGATGTCGCGTCGCACGGTGAGCGTGCTGACGTCGAGCCGCCGCGCGAGCGTCGTCACACTGACGGCGCCGTGCTCCCGCAGCTCGGCCAGGATGCGCTCGCGCCGCTGCACCGCGTAGACCGGTTCGGTGCCGCTCATCGGAGGAGCTCCACGACCGTCGTGAGGGTGCCCACCGCGGCGGGCACGGGGTACCTCAGCCGGGTCAGCCGGGCACCCCAGACCGCGGCGAGCTCGGCGTCCTCGAGCGACCACTCCTCCGATTCCGGCACCAGCCCCTCGACGCGGACCGCGATGCTCCGGCCCTCGGCCGACACGATGACCCGGCCGGCCGAGAGCCGGACCTCGCCCGCCGCCACCAGCGTGATCCAGCCCGCCGGTGCGCTCGCCGCCGGGCGCAGACGCCAGCTGTCGGTGATCTCGACCCGCTCGGCCGAGGCGAGGCAGAGCGACCGCCGCCATTCCTCGCCGGCGGCGAGCGGATAGGCGCCCGTCAGATCGAGTTCGAGCGGGGCGGCGGGCTCGGCGGTCTCGCCCGCGGTCGGGGCCGGGGCGGACGTGACTCGAGCGTCGTACGAGGAACCCTCGCCCTGTTCGAGCCCGTGCGGCGCCGGGGCGTTGTGCCAGGCGCTCTGCATGGCCCGGATGCCGTACCGTTCCGGGCCGAAGGTCTGGCGCGAGTAGGTGGGCTTCCCCACGTCGACGAGCAGTGGCCGCCCGTCGGCGGCCACGATGAACGAACCGAGGTCTTTGTGGTTGTGGCTCTCGCCGTTCGTGCCGCCTTTCGCGGCCAGGGTGAGGCCGCTCGGGTCGCCGGCCCGCGCGCGGCTCACGAACACCTGCGTGGAGGGCAGCCACACGGTGCGGGGGAGCGGCGGGGCCGCGGGCGTCGTGTCCCGCCACTCCGGGTCGAGGAGGGCCCGCGCCAGCCGCGGCAGGCCGCCCGCCACCGGGGCCACCACCTGCTGCGGGCGCCGCCCGCCGCGCGCCCAGTCGACGACGTCG
>BADC01000987.1 GCA_000333435.1 Corynebacterium-like bacterium B27
ACAAGTTCAAGGCCGTTTTCCGAACGCACCCGGCCGGAGTCGGCGTGATCAGCGCGGACGACGGGAGCGGGCCGGTCGCGATGACCGTGAGTTCGCTCGCATCCGTCAGTGCAGACCCACCTTTCGTGGTCTTCTCCCTTTCCGACTTCTCTCGCAGTTCGGCGGTCGTCCGTCGAGCGTCTACGCTCGTCGTCCACCTCCCCCGCGCAGAACAGGTCGACCTTGCCAGGCTAGGAGCGACCCCCGGAATCGATCGATTCGCCGATCCCTCGCAGTGGGGCCGACTCGACACCGGCGAACCATACTTCCCGGCCAGCGGCCGGCGACTTCGCTGTTCGATCGTCACCGAGGTTCGCGCCGGCAACGCCACGGTGATCCTGGCGCGTGTCCTCGACATCTCAGACACGCCAGACGATAACGGGCGTGCCCTCGTCTACCACGACCGAACCTGGCACTCCCTCGGCGAGCACTCCGCGGTGAGCTGAGCGCCGGGTGATCCTCTCGGCCATCGATCCTTCAGAGAAAGGCGCACAGGTGAAGACGACAGTCTTCCGCGGAGCCCGGATCATCCCGGCCGATTCCGCCGACTACATCGAAGACGGCACATTCTGCGTGCAAGGTGGGCGCATCACCGCCCTCGGGCGCACTCCTGAGGTCACCGTCGAGACCGACGCGGAAGTCGTGGATCTCAGTGGGCTGACCGTCATGCCGACGATGGTCAATCCGCACGGACACGTCGGGTATCTCAAGAACGGGGTGCCCGACGCGTCGCACTACTCACGCGAGAACGTCCTGGAGCACCTTCGACGGCTGACCTATTACGGCGTGAGTGTCATCCAGTCCTTGGGCACCGACCGGGACGATGTGGAGATTGCGGTCCGGGACGAGCAACGAGCGGGTCTGCTGCGCGATCCTGAGCTGGCCCTCCTCCTGACGGCCGGCCGCGGGCTCGTGGCCCGCACGCCCGATCAGTCCAACGGTGGACCGTTCTTCGCCACGGACAGTGTCATCGAAGTGCTCTCGGCTGACCATGCCCGCGAAGAAGTCCGCCGGCTCGCGGCCAAACGGCCCGACACGATCAAGTTCTGGGTCGATGACCGCGGCGGGACGAAGGCGAAACTGTCTGCGGCGGAGTGCGCGACGATCATCGCCGAGGCACACGCACAGGGCATCCCCGCCATCGCCCACATCCACGACCTGGAGGACGCGAAGACCGTTCTTCGGGCGGGAGCGGACGGAACCGCTCACATGGTTCGCGGAGGCGGGCCGGATGACGAGCTGCTGGAGTTGCACGCACGTACCGGCGCCTTCGTGTTCAGTTCGATCAGCGTGCAGGCCACGCTCTTCGACGATGACAGCTGGCTCGACGCACCCGACATCACCGCGATCAACAGTGCCGAGTCCTTAGAAGCGACCCGCCAGCAACTCGACTCCCTACGTGGGTACGTGACGACGCAGGATCCGGACATGCCCGCAACATTCCGAGCCGCCTTGGGCAGATATCTGGAGGGTGGTGTCCGCGTGCTGCTTTCCGCAGACACGGGGCTGCTCGGACAATTGTTCGGCGTCGCCGAACACCGGGAACTCCACGCCCTGGTGTCCGCAGGTATGTCCCCTCTGCTGGCCATCCGATCGGCCACGGCATTCCCTGCTGAGATGCTGGGACTGCGCGACCGGGGCAGTCTCGCCGTCGGAAAACGAGCGGACTTCATAGCCCTCACGAAGAATCCACTCGACGACATACGCGTCACCCGCGATATCGACTCGGTCTACATCGAGGGCACCCGGATCGACCGAGAGTCCCTTCGTCTCACGTGGGCACCCGAATCACGGTCCGCCCAGAAAGAAGCACTTCAGTGACCTCTACACTCCGCGCGCTCCTCGACCTGCAGAATCCCGAGCCGCTGCTCGTCCCGTCCGTCTACGACGGAATCTCCACCCGAGTGGCCATCGATCTCGGCTTCGAGGCCCTCTACATCGGAAGCTACGCCACCGGATCGACGCGGTACGGCATCCCCGACATCGGCTACATCAATGTGGACGACATGGCGGATCAGGTACGGCGCCTCGGCGCACTCAGCGACTTGCCCGTGGTGGTCGACGGCGAGGGCGGGTGGGGAAACCCACTTCACGTCGCGCGCTCTGTGAAGATCCTCGAGAAGTCGGGCGCCGCCGCGATCCACCTCGAGGATCACGAATTCGGCAAGCACCTCTCGACCTCGCCGCGCCTCATCTCCGTGGACGACATGGCCGGCAAACTACGGGCAGCCTTCGACGCCCGCACCTCCGAGGACGTCGTCATCATCGCCCGAACCGACGCCGCGGGCGAACCCGCGGTCGAACGAGCGCTGCACTACCAAGAGCTGGGTGCGGATGCCCTTCTCATCGCCGGACCGCTGGACGAGGCCCAGTACGCGTCCTTCATGTCTCAGGCCACGGTTCCTGTGTTCGCACTGGACTCCCCGGGGAGCCCGATGGTGCGGGACCGGCACCCCTCTCCATCGGCGATCATCTTCTGGGAGCCCACCCATATCGCGGCGGAAGCGGCCATCAGGTCGGCCCTCCACGTCGTGCGAGAGACCGGAACGACCAAGTCGATCCCGGAGTTCACCGACTACCTCGCCTTCGATCGTTTCCTCGGCGTCGATCCGGCGATCCAGGACGCGCGGCGCTATGGCTTGATCGACTGACGCACCCAACCAGGGCGAACATCGGTCAAGTGAACGCGGGCCGAATCACAGCACCGGCGCGCCGTGCAAGAGCGCGCGGGTGGGCTGTCTCATCCGTAGATGCGGCCACCCCGGATCGACACGTCGGCACCGCCGTCGAGGAAGACCACTTGACCCGTGATGTGGGTGTTCTGAGGGTCGGTCAACCACACCAGCGCCTCTGCGACGGCTTGGCCGGCGCAGGCCCGTGAAGCGGCATGGGCACCGTCTGCATCAGCTGGGTACGTCCCTCCGGTGTGCTCAGCAACTCTTCGGTCATGGGAGTAAGGACGATGCCCGGGCCAACGGCGTTCAAGGGGATGCCAGCCCCCGCCCACTCCGGTGAAATCGACCGCTCCCGCATCCATTCGGCGATCCCTCGCTTGGATGAGCTGTAGATGAGATCAAGTCGCCCCGACTGCATGAGCGCGTTCACGCGGGAAATGGAACCGCTTTCGTCGTGCAGGCGGAGGAGGTCGACAAGATCTGCGTCGACCTCACCGACTGTTGCAACAGACGCGACAAGCGCGGCGCGTGGTGCTGCTGACCCGCTGAGCAACGGCCTGAGCATCTCCAACGTTGCAATGGTTCCGAAATAGTTGACTTGCACGGTCGCAGGCGAGGGGATGGCCAGCCCGGCGACGGCAATGATCGCGTCGACCGTGCCACCCAGAGCTTCGACTACGGCGTCGCGCAAACCGTCCCGCCCAGCGTGCGTTGAAAGGTCGGCATCGAGGTCGCTGCCACGGAGGTCAATTCCTATGACGACATCGCCGCGTGCTTCGAGGAGGTCGCACGTTGCTTTCCCGATACCGGATGCCGCGCCCGTCACGACGTATCGGCGTCTACTTCTGTGTGCACCGCGTTTCTCTCGAGAATGCTTCCGTGGACTCATCAGGCATCGACCGTCACCGGGGTCATCCGCCACTCAAAAGTGTACGTGCCTGAGCCAAACCGAACGAGGGTCGCTATCTCCTCTGCTTCGATCGCGTCGACGACTCCGCGCTGGACGAGGACCTCGGTGAGGGCTACGTCGCGCAGGCGCAGCGTGGCGGTTGCGCCGACCGGGATCTGGACATTCAATGTCACGTCATTCCCGTTTCGTTCCCACGCGGAGGAAGCGGCGCCGAAGGGAGTGCCGATGGAAGCGGATGCGCGCGTAAAGCGCGGGGAGATGACCGGGTCGATGCGAATCGACTGCCAGCCCGGCCGCTCTCGTTGCAGGCCCGCCAGGTTCTCGTACAGCCATCGGGCCGCTGCGCCGAGGGCGTAGTGGTTGTAGGACCCAGTCGGGTTGCCGCTCGCGTCGAGCCCGGTCCATGTTTCCCAGATGGACGTCGCGCCGCGTCGAACCTGATCGAGCCAGGACGGTGCCTTGGTCTGCGTCAGCACGCCCACCGCAGTCTCATCGTGGCCATGGGCGGAGAGTTGCTTCAGCAGGACGCCCGTTGTGAGGAAGCCGGTGCCGAGGTGGGTGCCTCGTGCGCGAATCCGATCGACGAGTCGCTGGGCTACCGCTGGCCGCTGTTGACTGGGGACGAGGTCGAAGTCGAGAGCGCGGACGTACGTGGCCTGCGCGTCTGGGAGGAGGGAGCCGTCGGAGCTGATGCACAACTGCTGCCATGCATATCGGGCGCCGTCCGCGTAAGAGAGGAAGCGCGCCGCGTCCTCGCGGAAACCCAGCAGCTCCGCGATGTGTGAAAGCAATCTACTGGAGTGTTCGAAGTAGGCTGTGGCCACGGAGGATCGAGGGTTCGAGTGGAGATCCCGCATGAGATCCAAAAGGTCTTCGCGTCCGTCCCCCTCGCCGACCGGCTCCAGCCACTCGCCCCAGTGGTACCCAGCGTTCACGACGTATTTCGTCCAGATTGGATCATCCACGGATCGGTTCACGAGCGCCATACGCGCATATCGCTCCACCCACCTCGTCATCGCTTCGTAGCCATCGCGGAGGGGCTTGATGGCTCCCGTCGCCTGGTAGATCTCCCACGGGATGATGACGACCGCGTCACCCCATCCGGCCGATCCCGAAGGTGGCAGGGGAAGGCCGGGAACGATGTCTGCCCGCTCGGCCCCCTCACGCCAGCTGGGACCGTCCATCGGAACCACATCAGGGATCGTGCCGTCGCTGTGCTGTTGCAAGCGAGCATCAACGAGCCAGTTGGCGAGGTACTCGCCTGCGTCGGCGAGCAGGAGTGCGGTGGGCGCAAAAACCTCCGCGTCTCCCGTCCAACCGCTGCGCTCTCTGGTAGGGCAATCGGAGGGGACGTCGATGAAGTTCCACTGCATGCTCGACAGGACGTTGTGGTGGAACCGATTCACCAGCTCGTCCGAGCACGAGAACTCGCTGTGGTAGTCGAGGTCCGCGTGTACCGGAACGCAAGCGATGTCTAGCACAGCGGTCCCGTCAGGAATGTCGAGCGAGGCGTATCTGAAGCCCTGCGTGCAGAACAAAGGTTCGAACGCCTCTGTGTTGCCCGAAAACGTGTACACGTTGGGCAGGATGAACGTAGGTGGCCCCTCGCCCCCTCCAGCCAGGTAGGCGATGTCGACTTCGCCGCCGCGATCGAGCACCTCGCTGTGATGAACCGACATCGATGATCCGCGCGGCCCCCGCGCCGTGATGCGGACGAAACCGTGAGTGTTCTGACCGAAGTCCACCACGGTCTTGCCCGAGGGCGCAGTCCATCGCGCCACAGCCGGGATAGACGAATGCTGGCGGGTCTGGACACGCTCCCCGACCAGCGCCCGCGCCTCGTCGACGGCGATCACCTTCAGGGGCGACGGTAGCCGACCGTCCGCTTCATCCCACGCAGATCTCAAGCGTGCATCCACGATCTCGCCCGCCCGTGTGTCGGCGGTGAGAATCGATCCGTGCCCGCCTTCCCAGTGTCTGCCGGAGACGACGCTCACGCATCGCCCATCCTCCAGCTCGATCTCGAGTCGAACAATCACCGCAGTGCGGTTCCCATAGAAGGACGGCACAGCACCTGCCCCGATCCGTCCTCGAAAACGCCCGTCGGTCAGAATGGCGCCGACTACATTGCGGCCCTCGCGCACTCTGGATGTGATGTCACGTACTTGGTACTCGACCCGGTCGTCGAACGACGTGAACCCCGGGAAGTACCCGGGACCAGTCGCATCCGCACCATTCACCCGGAGGTGGTACCACCCGAGGGCGGTTGAGAAAGACCGCGCACGGCGGACTCCCGCCGGCACGGTGAATTCGTGGCGAAGGTACTGCACGGGAGCGGTCTGCCCGACCGGCGTGTCTTCCTCGAGGCGAATCCACTGTGCGCCGTCGATTCCTTCGCCCCTGAGGCCCGTTTCAAAGGCGGCCTCCCGCGACCACTCCGACGCATCGCCGAACTGATCCCACGCCCGCACGCGCCAGGTATAGGCGGTCTTGGCCCGCAACTCGGGCCCGGCGTACTCGAGGGCGGGTACCCCGGTCGAGGTGCACCGCCCACTGTCCCAGACGAGCCCGTCGTGGTCTCGAACCTCGAGTTGGGCTTCCGGCAGAAGGACACCGAAGTCGTCAGAGAACGCCTTCCATGTGAAACGGGGAACGTCATCGACGGCCAAGGGATGGGACGAACCATTGACGCGGAGGTCGCTGATCTTCATGTGGATTGGTAGTCCTTTCGATGGGCCGGGATCGATTGCGCACGCAACGGTCCGTCGGCTCAGCTTGTTGTGGACTCTCGTGCCACGCGAGCGTTGGCGTCTTCGCCCGCCGGCCGGAGACCGAGTTCTGCGTCGATCTCCTCCGTCGTCAGGTTCTGGCTACTCGTTCGCGGCTGCCAGATCGCGCCCACGAGGGTGTATGCGACGACCAGGCCGAAGACGATCCACAGAAGAAGCGTGACGTCCGTCGCGAGGAGTGCGGGAACGAAGAGCAACGTGACGGCAGAGACCAAACGAGCTGCCCCGAACGTGATGCCTTGGGCGGTGCCTCTCAGAAGCGTGGGGAAAAGCTCCTGCGACCAGACCTTGTAGTGTGACTCACTCGCCCAGCCTCCTGCGACGGAGGAGATGATGATGGCCGCGATGAAAGCCCAGACCTGCCCACCGGTCACGGCGGGCAGTGCCCACGCGAAGATCAGGACGACCATTCCGATGTAGTACGCCGTTCTGCGGAACCTGCTGTCCATGATGGGCATCAGGAGGAACAAGCTGGCGATGCCGGCCGGAATACCGATCAGCGTCCACAGGCTAGCTTCGCTGACGCTCAGACCCTTGACCGAGACGAGGAAGTAGTTGCTGAAGGTTCCGATGAAGTTGGAGAACACGGTGAACAGCAGATAGAAGACGCCCGTGAAGATGAGGGAACGTACCACGGCAGGGCTCCACAGCATGCGTCGGATTGCATGTCGTTCTTGGCGCGTAGTGGTGACTGCTGCGGACTTTGCGGTCTTCCACGAGGTCGACTCCTTCATCCCTGAGCGCAGCGCCCAGGTCACGAGCCCGAAGACCAGGAGGTGGCCGAACAGGAGGTAAGGGAGGTTCATCCCGAGAGCACTACCGAAGACCGCCGACAGAATCAGCACAGCGGTAGGACCGAGGCCCCACAGTAGTTGAGTGACCACGAGGAGCCGTCCGCGCTTGTGTGCAGGTGCCATCTCACCCACAAGGGCAAGGGAGGTCGGGATGTCAGCACCTGCGGCCAATCCAGCGACGACGAGCCCAACCATGAGGAGGGCGGCGTTGGGCGCGACGAGCAAGAGAACCAGACCGATCCCGAATATCAGCAGGTCGAACGTGTAGATACGCTTGCGCCCAATTCGATCGCCGAGGGGACCGCCAATGAAGCTGCCCGCGGCGATCGCCAGCGTCAGGAGGGCGGGGATGAGGCCCACCAAGAGCGGGTCCATTCCGAACTTGGCTTGCCAGATGGCAAGCGAGATGGACACGGCCACGATGGTCCCAGCATCCAAGTACGACGCCATTCCCGCGAGGAGCCCAAGCTTCCACGGGCGGACTGCAGTCGTGGCGCCTTCGGATGGCGTGAGTTGTTCGGACATGGGTCGACTCTCTTCTTTGAAAGGATTCACTCTTCACGTGCGGAGATATTTCATCATGCGCTTGCTCGTTTAAGCAAGTCGACTTTTCTCTCATAGAGAACAAGGGGCCAAAGTAGGCTGGAAATATGGGAAAGTCGCGGGGTCCGACGCTCGTCGACGTCGCTCGACTTGCGGGAGTGTCGCGTGCGACCGTGAGCTACGTCGTCAACGAGCGGGAGGATGCACGCATCCCCGAAGTGACCGCACGCCGTGTGCGCGAGGCTGTGAGAGAACTCGGCTATCGCCCTTCTCACTTGGCTAGATCGCTGCGCCGGGGCCGCACCGACATTGTCCTCCTTCTGCTGCCGCCTTTCCTCCTTACGCCGCGGCAAGCGGAGTTGGCGGCTGAGGCGACAGCTGAGAGCGCCCGGCAGGATCAGCTACTCCTCCCTTACTTCCTCACCGAGGATGATGCGGAGAACGCGGCGAACGTCGCGAGGGTTTGCGAGATGCTCCGACCCCACACAGCAATGTCACCACAACCTATTTCGCCGGCGATCCGTGGGGTGCTCGAGGCCGGTACCCGGCGGCCCGGATGCCGAGCGCGATCGGGATGAGCGCCTCGGTCGTGT
>BADC01000986.1 GCA_000333435.1 Corynebacterium-like bacterium B27
GGCTCCGCATTCGCCCGGGCACCACCTGGTCGCGGCGGGCGAACGCGCCGGGGTCGTTGACGTCGTCGAACGGCAGATCGAGGTAGAACGGGTTCTCCTTCGGGGTGAAGCCCGACGGGAAGAAGTCGTTGGCGGCGGTGCGTGGTTCGGTCTCGCACGAGCCGGTCGCGGTGGAGCCGTCGCACCCGCCGTAGCTCTCGAGCCAGTTGCTGTCGTAGGTGGAGAACACCTGGCTGCCGTCGGCGGCGTTCGGGTCGAAGATCTCGCCCACCCAGAAGGTCGTTCCGACGATGTCGGTGTGCAGCGGGTACGTGCTTCCGCCGCCGGGGTTCGCGGTCGGGCTCGGGGTCTCCACGGTTCCTCCACATCCGGCCAAGGCCACGCACGAGCGGAGCAACGAGCATCCGCTGAGCCCCGTCGCGATCACGGCCGCCAGCAGAACCCCCGCGACGAGCCGTGCAGGGCGGTGAGTCGCGGGGGTCCCGGTCCGGCCGGATCGGGTCATCGGCCGGCGCCGCCGGCACCGGCCGACGCGGTCGGCGTGGGTGCGGGGTTGGTGGGCGCCGGGGCGGCCGGTGTGGCCGGAGCGGCAGGAGCGGCCGGCGCCGTAGGAGCAGGGCTCGGCGGAGGCGCGGGGGCGGACGTAGGCGCGGGCGCGGGCGCGGGCGCGGGCGGAGCCGCGGGCGGAGGCGAAGCCGGGGCCGAGGGGGTCGGCGCGGGCGCCGGAGCAGCCGATGGGGCCGGAGCCGGCACCGTACCCGAGCCTGCGGGCGGCGCGGTCGAGTCGCTCGCCGCATCCGGTGCCGGGTTCATGTGCACCTCCACCGGCCCCTGTACCTTCGGCGCCACGCTCGGCGCGGGCGCCGGCGCGGTCGAGGGGGCCGGTGCGCCGACGCTGTCGTAGAGAGCGTAGTCGTCGGTGACCAGCGTGCCGTTGCTGAACAGGTTGAGTCCGAAGCTCACGCCCGTGAATCCGGTCGGCACGGCCGGCGTCGTGTAGACGGCCTCGGTGAAGCCGAGGCTCGAGGGGAACCACGGGCTCGACGTCCAGTACTGCCAGACTCCCGCACTCGTGCGCAGGTAGATGGCGAACTGGGTGACGGTGGTCGAGGTGTAGAACGCCCGCATGGAGTACGTGTGACCGGGCACCACGGTCGGGCTGCACGCACCGAGGTCGAAGGTGGGGAGGAGCTTCGCGTCGCCGTCGACGTAGTTCGCCATCGAGACGTATCCGGCGACGGTGCCCGTGCGCGCGGGCGAGGTCCAGGTGAGAGTCGGGGTGTTGTTGCCGTAGCCGCCGGTCATCCAGCAACTCGGCAGGCCGAACGATCCCATCGTCTCCATGCTGGGGTTGACGACCGCGTTCACGCCGGGGCCGGCCGGTGCGGTGACGGGGCCGGCCTTCGCCGGCTTCAGGGTGCCGCCGATCACCTGGTCGACCGTCTTCACGACGGTGTTGTTGGTGAGGGCACGCGGCGCGAGCCACT
Source organism: Corynebacterium-like bacterium B27 (assembly GCA_000333435.1). Taxonomy (GTDB): domain Bacteria; phylum Actinomycetota; class Actinomycetes; order Actinomycetales; family Microbacteriaceae; genus Herbiconiux. The sequence continues at coordinate 1,488 of BADC01000986.1, forward strand.
GCACGAACTGCGTGAACACGGTCGGGGTGACATTGAGGTCGCACCCGCTGGCGCACACGTTGTGGAAGGTGAACGGCACCCAGCCGCCCGTCTTCTCCGCGTTCGTCACCGACGCCTTGAGGTCGGCGAGGGTCCAGGTGTTGTCGACCTGGTCGAGCGCCTTCAGGTAGTACGGATTCGCGGGCGGGATCTTCTCGGTGTAGCCGCAGCCGGCGCAGCCGAAGCGGCTCTGCAGGTCGCCGAGCATCCGGGCGCTGTTGTAGCCGCAGTTCTTCGCCGCGGTCTCGTTCGCCGGGATGCTCGAGGCGAACGGATACGCGAAGCTCTTCACCGAGTAGCCCCAGCTCATGAGGGTGCTGCGATCGTTGCAGATCTGCCGCGCCACCTCGTCGGGCGGCAGCACCGCGAGGTCGGGATGGTTGACGGTGTGGCCGCCGATCTCGTGCCCGGCCGCCTTGAGGGAGGCGAGGTCAGTGCGGGTGAAGTACCCGGCAGCACCCACGAACCCCGACACCACGTAGAACGTGCCCTTGAGGCCCAGCGAATTCATCGTCGTGGCTGCGGTCAGCTGATTGGCGTTGCCGTCGTCGAAGGTGAGACTGATCACCGTCTGCGGCTTCGCCGCCGGCAGCGCGACGGCGGCCGCGGCCGCCGCCCCGCTCGGCAGCGTGACGGCGGCCAGCAACGCCGCCGCGGACAGGGCGACGAGCAGCCGGCTCGATGGGCGGGCAGCGCGGGTGTGTCGGTGCACGGTGGTCTCCTCTGGCGGGGCGTCGTCGATCTACTCGACGGTGACCGATTTGGCGAGATTGCGGGGCTTGTCGACGTCGCGACCGAGTGCCAGCGCGAGGTCACGAGCGAGGATCTGCAGGGGCACCACCGACTCGAGCGGCCCCCAGCGGTCGATTCCGCCGGGCATCGGTGCGCCGAGGCTCAGCCCCAGGGCGGGGATGGTGCTGCCGGCGCCGCCGATGCGGATGACGCGGCCGCCCCGCGCTTCGACCTCGGCGACGTTGCTCTCGATGCGCCGGTCGCCCGAGTCGATCACCACGACCGGCGTGCCCGGCTCGACCAGCGCCAGCGGCCCGTGCTTCAGCTCGCCGGCGGGGTAGTGCTCGGCCCAGCGATAGCTCAGCTCCTTGAGCTTCAGCGCGCCCTCGGCGGCGTAGACCACGCCGGCGCCACGGCCGAGGAAGAGGTACCCCTCCGCATCCTGCACCTCGTCGATGAGCGGCGGGATCGCTTTCTGCGAGGCCGCGATGGCATGGGCGAGGAGGTCGGGGATGCGCCGGAGGTCGTCGGTCTGCCGTCGGGCGTAGTCCCGATCGATCCGCCGGGTCGCCGCGAGGGCGGACAGGGCCATCGCCACCCCGCTGATCACCTGGGCGACGAAGGTCTTGGTGGCGGCGACGCCGATCTCCGGGCCCGCGTTGCAGCCCAGCATGGAGTCGGCCCGGCGCGCCAGGGTCGAGTGCTCGCTGTTGGTGAGGGCGAGGAGCGAGGAGGTGCCGAGATCGAGGTCGCTGATCGCGCGCAGCACGTCGGCCGTCTCGCCCGACTGGCTGAGCGCGATGACGAGGGTGCGCGGTTCCATCACGGCCGACTGCGCTTCGCTGGCGATCAGCGCGCTGTGCGGCACGTCGCCGAGCGCGCCGAACGCGTTCGCGATCACGCGGCCTGCATTCAGCGACGTGCCGCAGCCCAGCACGGCCACTCGCTCGAACGGTGGCAGCCGCAGCTCCGACCACAGCGAGCCGTCGGCGATCAGCGGCGCAAGACGGTCGATGATGCGCGCCGCCGTCTCGGGCTGCTCGGCGATCTCCTTGCTCATGTAGTCGGTGTGGCCGGCCAGCCCGTGCGTCACGCCCGACCAGGTCGACGCGGCGTAGGCCGGTGCCGCCGAGCGGGCGCCGCTGCGCGTCCACACGAACTCCTCGGCGAGTTCGACCACGTCGCCGTCGCTCATCGCTTGGAACTCGTCGACGTACTCGGCGATCGCGTTGATGTCGCTGGCCGCGAACACGCCGCGAGCCGAGTGCGCGACGAGAAGCGGCGAACGGTTCGCCGCGGCGACCATCCGCCCGGTCTCGGCGTCGAGCGCCACGATCGCCCAGGAGCCGTGCAGGCGCAGCGTGGCGGCGGTCACCGCCGAGCGGAGGTCGCCCGTGATCGCGAGCTCCTCCTCGATGAGGTGGCTCACCACCTCGCTGTCGACCTCCGAGGCGAACCGGTGCCCGTTCTGCTCGAGCTGGTGGCGCAGGGCATCCGCGTTCTCGATGATGCCGTTGTGCACGATGCTCAGCCGCCCGCTGCAGTCGGCGTGCGGATGCGCGTTCGTCTCGGTGACCGCGCCATGCGTCGCCCAGCGGGTGTGCCCGATCCCGATGCCCGAGAGCGCGGGCCCGCTCCAGCCGGCGAGCTGGCGGGCCAGCGTCTCGACCCGGTTGGTGGTGCGCGAGGAGGCAGTGGTGCCGTCGAGGGTGCGGATGGCGACGCCGGCCGAGTCGTAGCCGCGGTACTCGAGCAGTTTCAGCGCGTCGATGAGGAAGGGGCCTGCCGCATCGGGCATGCGGCAGGCGACGATCCCGCACATCAGGAGCCCCAGCTGTCGAAGGCGGCGCGACGGGACGCTCCGCCCGTGGCCTCGCGCTCGAGCGACCGGGAGCTCAGCATCTCGTCCGCCACCCGCCGGATGATCTCGTCGAGCGGGGTCGCGGGTACGAAGCCGACGAGAGCGTGGGCGCGGCTGTTGTCGGGCACCCGGCGCCGCATGTCTTCGAACCCGGCCGCGTACGCCTCGCTGTAGGGCAGGAAGGTGACGGTCGAGCGGCTGCCCGTGATGTCGATGATGCGGCGGGCGAGGTCGACGATGGACACCTCCTCGGCGCCGCCGAGGTTGAAGGCGCTGCCGTAGGCGGCGGGCTCCTCGACGAGTCGCACCAGGGCGGGCACGATGTCGCCGACGTAGGAGAAGCAGCGGGTCTGGTTGCCGTCGCCGTAGACGGTGAGCGGCTCCCCGCGCAGTGCCTGCCCCACGAGGTTCGGCACCACCATGCCGTAGCGACCGGTCTGCCGGGGGCCGACGGTGTTGAACAGGCGCACGATCGCGACATCCAGCCCGTACTCCGACCAGTACGCGTGCGCGAACGCCTCGTCGATGCCCTTCGCGGCGGCGTAGGTCCAGCGCGACTTCAGCGGCGACCCGAGGATGCGGTCGGAGTCTTCGTGCAGCCGGTCGGCGGTGTTCTTGCCGTAGATCTCGCTGGTGGAGACGAGCAGCAGGGTGGCACCGTGCTCCACGCAGGCGTCGAGCACGTTCTCGGTGCCGTGGATGTTGGTGCGCAGGCTCGTCAGCGGCTGCTCCACGATGAGCTTCACGCCCACCGCGGCCGCCAGGTGGAAGACCCGGTCGGCCCCGCGCACCGTCGCCATCACTGCATCCCGGTCGAGCACGGTGCCGTGCACGATCGAGAGTCGGGGGTTGACCAGTGAGTCGATCAGATTGCGGGGCGCCCCGGTCGACATGTCGTCGAGAACGACGACCTCGTCGCCCAGCTCGAGGAGGTATTCCACCAGATGGCTGCCGATGAATCCGGCTCCGCCCGTGATCACAGTTCGCATGTCGTGTCCTCTTCGCGTTCAGGTCTGAGTTGGGGTCAGAGAATGATCCGCTGAGGCACGTCGACCCCGCGGTAGGTGGTGTCGAGCACGAGCTGGTGCGGCTCGATGAAGCCCAGGTCGGCGGATGCGTGCCGCGTGTGCAGCACGACCAGCTGTGCTCCGAAGGCGGCCGGGTCGGTCACCGCGGTCAGCCGGGCGCCGCTCGGCAACGTGACCGCGTCGAAGTGGTCGTCGACGAAGCCGACGGTCGCGCCGCGCTGGATCAGTTCGTCGAGGATCTCGAGCGCGGGCGATTCACGGAGGTCGGCGACATCCGGCTTGTAGGCGATGCCGACGACGAGCACGCGCGTGCCGAGCATCCCGGTGCCGGCGGCCGACAGCACCTCCTGCACGCGGTCGACGACGCGGTGCGGCCTGGCCGCGATCTCGACCATTGCCTGCGTGATCATCGGCGCGGCCACCCGCTGCTTCCGCAGCTGCCAGAGCAGGTAGTGCGGATCGCACGGGATGCAGTGGCCACCCACCCCGGGGCCGGCGAGGAAGGGCATGAAGCCGTACGGCTTCGTGGCCGCGGCATCGACGACGTCGGCCGGGTTCAGGTCGAGCGAGCGGCAGATGTCGGCGAACTCGTTGGCGAGAGCGATGTTGACAGCGCGAAACGTATTCTCCAAGAGCTTGGTCATCTCGGCCGCCGCCAGCGATCGCACCCGGTGCACGTTGGTGACGTACCGGAGCAGCAGCTTCGTGGCCTCCTCCTCGCACTCGGCGGTGGCGCCGCCCACCACGCGCGGCACCTCATCGTGGTCGAAGGACGCGTTCCCCGGGTCGATGCGTTCCGCGCTGAAGGCCACGAACACGTCGGCGCCGATGGTGAAGCCGCGCTCCGCCAGCGGCTTCGCCAGCAGGTCGTCGGTGCAACCGACATAAGAGGTGGAGGTGAGCATGAGCACCTGGCCGGCGACCGCGTGTTCGACCACCATCGCGGTCGCGGCTCGCAGGATGGTCAGGTCGGGGATGAGGTGCTCGTCGACCGGTGTGGGCACGCACACGATGACGGCGGCGGCCCGGCTGAGGTCGTCGGGATCGGTGCTCAACACGAAACCGGGGTGGTCGAGGGCGACGGCGAGCCGGGCCTGGTCGACCTCGAGCAGGTCGGCCTGCTGGGCGCGGATGACGGCGATGCGGCGTTCGGAGACGTCGAGCGCGAGCACCCGGCTGTTCGACCCGTGGTAGGCCAGGGCGGTCGGCAGCCCCACGTAGCCGAGACCGACGATGGCGACGTCGAAGTCGAAGCCGGCGCGGGCCGCCGGCTGGGGCGGCGCGCTCCACGTCGCGGTGTCGTCGGTTCGCTGCGGTCGGGTGATGCTCTCGAACGTGGTCACGGTGGTCTCCCTCGATCTGTGACGCGGATCTCTGACGTGGATCTGACGCGGGTCAAGTGCTGCGGGTACGGCGTCCGGTCACACTGTCCCCGGCGCCCGAGCGCGCCGTCAATCGCTTTCGGGAGGACTGCGGTTTCCACCAGTGAGGTTCGCGCGCCCCTGCGGTCGGCCGTCGCGGAGTGCGGTTTCCCGCACGAGGATGCGGGGCGTGACGGATGCCGGACGAACTAGCCTGGGCCCGTGTCAGAAGGGGGAAGCGCCCATGGTGACGTTCATCGTCGTGCTCGTCCTGGTGCTCGGCCTCAACACGATCATCTGGACGACGGCGGGCGGCCTGCGCGTTCTCGCCGCCCGGGTGCACCGCTCCGGCGCCGCACCCGCACCACGCTCAGGGCGCGGCCGTGCACCCCGGCGCGACGAGGTGGCCATCCTGATCGCCGCGCACAACGAGGAGGTCGTGATCGGGCACACCATCGGGTCGCTCGAGGCGTCCGGCGACAACCTGAACGTGTTCGTGGTCTCCGACGGCTCCACCGACGGCACCGCCGCCATCGCGCGGGCCCACGGGGCGACCGTGCTCGAGCTCAGCCCGAACCGCGGCAAGGCGGGTGCACTCGTGGCGGCCATCGAGCACTTCGACATCGCGAACCGCTTCGAGGTGCTGCTGCTGCTCGACGCCGACACGCACCTCTCGCCCGACTATTTCGACACCGGCCTCCGCGAGTTCGCCGACCCGGGGGTGGTGGCCGTGGCGGGGCGCGCGTCGACCATCTTCGTGCCCCGCTCGCCCACCTTCATCGGGCGGCTGCTCGTGGCCTACCGCGAGCGGGTCTACATCGCCATGCAGTACCTCTTCAAGTTCGGTCAGGCCGCCCGGTACGCGAACGTCGTGCCGATCGTGCCGGGGTTCGCCAGCATGTACCGCACGAGCATCCTCGCCGACATCGACATCGCCGCGCAGGGCATCACCATCGAGGACTACAACATGACCTTCGAGGTGCACGCCAAACGGCTCGGCCGCATCGCATTCCACCCGCACGCGGCCATCGCCCTCACCCAGGACCCGGACACGCTGTTCGACTACGTCAAGCAGGTGCGGCGCTGGAACCTGGGTTTCTGGCAGACCGTGGGCCGGCACCGCTTCCGGCTGCGCACGTTCTGGTTGGCGCTCACCCTGTTCATCGCCGAGCTCCTCGTCTCGAGCGTCGTGCTGGCGCTGCTCGTGCCCGCCGTACTGGTCTCGGCCGGAGCGGACGCGGTCGACGCGTACGGGCTCGACCCCTCCGGGTTCGCCGCCTGGGTGGCCGGCGCTCTGCCGCCGGTGGCCTTGGTGCTCGGGGTGGTCGTTCCCGACTACCTCCTCAGCGTGCTCGCCGCCGTGGTGGCGCGGAAGCCGGTGTTCCTCGCGTACGGCGTGCTCTTCCCGTTCTTCCGGGTGGTGGATGCGCTGCTCTGCCTGGCCGCGCTGGTCGGTGCGGTCTTCAGCCGGTCGACCGGCCGCTGGCAGAGCCCGGACCGCCGGCCGGCACGGGCCGAGGATGCGCCGGAGCCCGCGCTCAGTTGAGCAGCGACGCGAGGTGCGACCGCGAGCGCGCGCCCACCTTGCGGTAGATGTGGGTGAGCCGCAACTCCACCGTCCGCAGCGAGATGTAGAGCTCGGCCGCGATCTCCCGGTTGCGGAAGCCTTTGCGCACCATCTCGGCGACTTCCCGTTCTTCGGGGGTCAGCTGCGCGAGCACCGCGCTGGCGGGCACCGCGGGCGCCGTCTCCGGTTGCTCCGCGAACCGGCGGGCCCAGAGGGTGGCGCCGGCCTGCTCGAAGGCGGCAGTCGCCGCGGTGGCCGCGTGCTCCGCGGCCTGGGCGTGGCCGAGCCGCGCGAGGCGTTCGGATTGGGCCAGCAGGGTGCGCCCGTGGTCGTAGCTGTAGACCGTGCCGTCGTAGGTGGCGACGGCCTCGCGGAACAGGGTGGGGGCGAGGTCGTCGGGCGCCACCAGGGCGCGGCAGCGGGCGATCGCGAGATCGAGCCAGGAGGTGGGGCGGACCTTCTGCTGCTCGAGCAGGCGATGCAGCACGGCTTCGGCCTCGCGCATCCGCCCGATCGCCGCGCAGGCCTCGACCAGATCGGCGGAGTGCCGTAGCAACGACGGGTTCACGATGTGCGCGGCCGTCGCGTCGGCCAGGAGCAGCAGCCGCACCGCCTCGTCGTTGTTGCGCTCCAGCAGGGCCACCTGGCCGCGATGGGCGAACAGACGCGCGAGCACGGCGGGGTTGCGCTCCGCCGAGGCGAGCTCGAGACATTCCTCGGCGTACGCCTTCGACTCGTCGAGGCGCTCCTTGGAGAAGGAGTACCAGGTGAGCAGGAGCGAGCGCACCGCGCGCCGGCCGGTGACGGGCAGCGGCGTCGCGAGCCAGTCCTCCACCGCCAATCGCGCCCGGTGGAAGTCGCCCGCCCGCAACTCGTTCGTGCAGGCGAGGGTGCGCGCCCACTCGATGGCGAGGAGGTCGGGCTCGGGCTTGCTGAACAGCACCGCGTAGACCCGGCGGGCCTGGGCGTACCGCTCGCGATAGGTCAGGGTCGCGGCGAAGGTCACGAGCGAGTGCGGCGAGAGCGCCTGCAACGACTCCGAGCTGATGCGCGCCAGGGTGGGTTCGTTGCCCGGCAGATTGTCGGTGGCGTCGGCGAGCCTCTGCGCCTCCGCGTGCATCGCGCGCGCGGCCTCGTTCGCGCGCAGGATGAACTTCTCGGCCAGGCCCGCGCTCCGCCTGCTCTCCTCGACCTCCCAGCGGGTCGCGTGCAGCACCGACACGAGCGAGAGCAGCTGCACGGCGCCGGCGGGGTCGTCGTCGCCGTAGAGGCTCACCGCCGCCTCCACATCGCCCATCGGCACGATCTGCGTCTTCTCGAACTCGATCGCGATGCGCTCGCTCGCCAACCGCATGTTGAGGGCGGCCGAATGCGGGTCGAAGCGCACGTGCAGGAGGTACCGCTGGGCGAGGTCGAGTTCGGCGTGGCTCGACAGCGCCGAGGCGAAGCGGAACAGCAGAGCGTGATGCGCTTCGAGGTCGACCGCACCGAGCAGGGCCCGCTCGGCGAGTTCCACTGCGGAGTCGATGTCGCCGTCGTCGGCGAACCGCGTGGCGGCGACGAGGAGTTCGTCGGCGAGTTCCGCGTCGGTGGCGGTGAAACTCGCGTGCCAGACCTGCAGCCGCTCGTCGATGCCGTCGTTGAGTTCGGCCAGCCGGGCGTGCCGTTCGCGGCGTTCCCGCGGCTTCATGTCCCAATACAGGTACGAGCGCAGGAGCGGCTCGACGAAGTGCACGTACTGGCCATGGGCGATGGCGAGACCGAGTAGAAGATGTCCTCGAGGGCGTTGATCTCTTCGTTCCCGGCGCGCGTGAGCGCCGAGACGTGGCTGCCGGCGCCCAAGGCGATTGTCTCGAGCATCCGTCGCCGCTGGTCGCTGAGTCCGGCCAGCCGGTACGCCGCTGCGTTCTTGATGGTCTCGCTCGGCCGGCAGGGCAGCACGAGCGGCTCGCGGCCCAGCGTCTGCTCGTGGCTGAGGGCACGCGCCGCCTCCATCATCACGAGCGGATTGCCGTCGGCTTGATGCGCGATGATCTGGAGGGTGCCCGGGTCGGTGCCGGGGCCGAGGTCGGCGAGGGCGAGTTGCACCGACTCGGCGATGCTGAGCCGGTGCACCTCGCGCTGCTGGAAACCGGCCAGCGGACTGTCGTCGGCGAGACGTTCGGCGCTCGCCACGAAGCGCAGTCCCGTTCCGGCCAGTCGCCCCGCCATGAAACCGAGCAGGGTCTGGCTCTCGACGTCCATCTTGTCGATGTCGTCGATCAGCACGAGCAGGGGTGGCAGGGCGAGGCCGCGGAGCAGCGACAGCAGGTCGCGCGCCGCCGCGAACATGAACTGCGGCTCGGTCGAGCGCAGCGTGAACCGGCCGCCGAACTCCACCGCCCGTGAGTCGTCGATCGAGGCGAACACGCGCGAGAAGCCGGAGAGCGGCCACGCCGCTTCGGCGGGGTTCGCGTGCAGCAGCACCGCCTGCACACCGGATTCGCGCTGCGCCGTCTCGAGCAGCTGCGACTTGCCGATCCCCGCCTCGCCCACGAACACCACGGCGCTCTCGGCGGGAGCCGAAGCGAGGTGCGCGATGAAGTCGAGTTCGTCGCGGTGAGCGACGAACTCCATCACTTTCCCCGCTCTGGCGGGGCGACTCGGGTCGCTGCTTGCAGAGTATTCGTCATGACGACACTGTCTACTCGGCCGCACGGGTGATGCGGGTGTTACGGGTGGTACCGGGTAACCGAATTCTTACCCTATTCACCGATCGTAGACAAGCGGCTGCCCAGCGGGCCGTTCAGTGCCGATTCGGAGGTTGCTCAGCGTTCGGCGAGGAACTGCTCGACGAACGCGGCGGTGTCCTGCCAGCCCTCGACGGCGTGGGTGGCGACGCCGAGCGCCTTCACCGGGTAGTCGTTGCCGCCCTCGTCGAGTCGGTCGCCGACGAACAGCATGTCATCGAGCGGGATGCCCGTGAGCTCGGCCAGCCGGTTCATGCCGTAGGCCTTGTCGATGCCCTCCCGTGTGATGTCGACCGAGGTCGACCCGCCCGAGCGCACCTCGAGGTCGGGCAGCTGAGCGGCCACCGCGGCACGCAGGCGCTCCTTCTTCTCGCCGCTCGGGTCCCAGGCCGCCTTCTCGGCGATCGGCGCCGCCTGGCCGAGGGCCGAGAAGGTGATCTGCGAGCCGCGGTCCTCCATGATCGGGCCCCACGTCTCGCTCGCCCAGAGCCCGAGCTCCTTGGCGCTGGACTCCAGGGCCGCCATGGCCCGGGTCTTCTGGTCGTCGCTGAGGTTCTCGGCGTAGACCTGCGTCCACCCGCCGTCCTCGAAGCGGTAGTACTGCGTGCCGCAGGTGGGCATGAGGTGCAGTCGTGCGAGCTTGTCGTCGGCGCCGGCGGGGAGGTTCGCGACGAGTTGCGACTGGAACTGGCCGAACTGGCCGCCCGAGATGACGCACACCTCCACCGCATCGAGCAACCGCACGAGCAGGTCGGCCATGCGGGGGTCCAGGGGGGCCTTCGACGGGGCCAGAGTGTCGTCGAGATCGAATGCGACGAGGCGCACGGTGGTCGTCACGGCAGAGGTCTCCTTGGATCGAGGCGGGGATGTCGTCGGCGACGGATGCGCGCGAGAGGCGCGGCGGACATCCGATTCTCTCACGGGTGCGCGGGCACGCGTGGTCTGGCACGCGTGGTCGGGCTCAGAGAAAGCCGATCACCTCGTCGCCCCAGGCGGCGCGGATCACGGCATCCGGGTCGTCGACCACCGTCTCGCCGTGGTCGATCACGAGGGTGGCGCGGGTGGTCCCGTCATAGAGCGGCCATTCGGGGGCGTCGCCCGGCGCATCCGGCTGTCCGTCGCGGGCGAAGCCCAGCCAGCGGGCCTGCAGTGCGGCAGAGACCCGCCGGGCTTCGGGCAGGCCGCCGAGCCGGAAGCTGAAGTCCTTCTTGGCGATCTTCAGCGTGCCGAACACGTAGGCGATCTCGGCGCCGTGCGTCGCCCCGATGCCGAGCAGTTTCAGGAGCGGGGGTGAGTGGTCGAAGCGGTACATGCGCGTCGGCGCCACCCGGCTGTGGGCGGTGGCCAGCCAGATCGAGGGTATCCGGAAGCCGGCGTCACGGGACAGCTCGGCCGGGGTTGTGCCGCGGGGGAAGTGCGGGTAGGCGCTCTCGATCTGCTGTTCGGCTGCGAGGTCGGTGCCGAGGAGTTCGGGGCGTTCCTCGGCGATCTGAGCGAACATGCTGTGCACGCTCTCGTTCGTGATGGGCATGAGCGGCGACTTCATCAGCTTGAACAGCGACGCCTCGTCGTGGTTGGTGCCGATGATGAGCGGCACCGGCAGCTGCACACCGTCGCGGTACGCGTCGATGGGATGCCGGGGCACGAGCTCGCCGTCGACGACGGGCGCGATGGCCAGGGTGCCGGGGTTCTCGGCCGAGACCGCGCTCACCAGGTCGAAGGCCGCCTGGTTGAGGGTGGCGACCGGCAGGTCGTGCAGGCGCTGCGCCTCGCCCTCGGGCACACCGGCGAGGTCGAGGAAGCGCCGCGCCACGCGGGCGGCCCGCTCGGCGGAGTAGACGGAGGTGGCGGGTGAGCTCTCGGCGATCGCCCGGTGGAAGAGCCCGGCCGCCGCGGGCGAGGTGAGGAGGGTGGTGACGCACCCGGCGCCCGCCGATTCGCCGAACAGCGTGACGTTGTCCGGGTCGCCGCCGAACGCGGCGATGTTCTGCTGCACCCAGCGCAGGGCGGCGAGGATGTCGCGGAGTCCTAGGTTCGGCTCGCACCGCTCGTCGAGGGCGGAGAAGTCGAGGAACCCCAGGGCGCCGAGCCGGTAATTGAGGCTGACGAACACGACGTCGCCGTTCTGCACCAGGTGCGTGCCGTCGTACAGCGGCTGGGCGCTGGAGCCGGCGAAATACGCACCGCCGTGAATCCACACCATGACGGGTTTCCGGATGCCCGGGCCCGCGTCGCCCGGGGCGAGCACGTTGAGGGTCAGGCAGTCCTCGGACTGGGTCACCCCTTCGGGCAGCGTGATCGCCTTGTTCTCGTGCTGCGGAGCGGCGTGGCCGAACGTGAGCGCGTCGCGCACGTCGCTCCACGGCTCCGGCGGCTCGGGGCTGCGGAAGCGCAGCGCGCCCACCGGCGGAGCGGCGAACGGGATGCCCCGCCAGCTGCGGAGCCCCGCGCGGACGACACCGCGCACGGCGCCGGATGCGGTCGGGACGATGAGCGGGTCGACGGAGACGACGTCCTGGTCGGCGGGCACGGCGGGCATGAGGCAACTGTAGCGAGCGACGACCCGGTTGAATGGTCGGGTGGACCACGAATCGATCGACCTCCTCCGTGCCGACCTCGGTGCCGCCCGCTACCGCGTCGACGTGCTCGACGCGCTCTGGGGCGAGCAGGCTGCGGCGGCCCTGTTCCGCGGGCGGCGGTTGCCGGCGGCCCGGGCGCTCGAGCGGATGCGCGCATCCGAAGGCCCGTGCCGCCCGTCGGCACACTGGCGCGACTGTTCCTGCTGGGCGAGACCGTGCCCGAAGCCGAGCTCGACGCCGCGCTGCCCCGGTTGAGTGCGGTGGGCGCCGCGGCGCTCGGGTTGGTGGGCCCGGCGGAGTCGGGCGGCGGCTGGAGTGCGCTGCTCGACCTGCGCCCCTACAGCTTCGTCGACTCGCTGGGCGCCGGCAGCTGGTGGATCGTCTCCGACCTCGGCGAGGCGGTGCTCGGCCGGCCCCTCGACGAAGACCACGTGCTCGGCATCGGTGGCGCCTCGAACACGCTGAGCGGCCTGATGATCCCGACGCCGGCCGACTCGGTGCTCGACCTCGGCACCGGCTGCGGCATCCAGGCCATGCACGCCGCCCGGCATGCCCGGCGCGTGGTCGCCACCGACATCTCGCGGCGCGCGCTCGAGCTCGCGGCGCTCAACGCGCGGCTGAACGAGATCGACACCATCGAGTTCCGGCACGGGAGCCTGTTCGAGCCGGTGGCGGGGGAGCGGTTCGACCGGATCGTGTCGAATCCGCCGTTCGTCATCACGCCGCGGGTCGACGGGGTGCCGCAGTACGAGTACCGCGACGGTGGACTGGTGGGCGACGCCCTGGTGGAAGAGGTGGTGCGCCAGGCGGCCGACCACCTCACGCCGGGTGGGATCGCGCAGCTGCTCGGCAACTGGGAGTACCGGGGTGCAGGGGCGGGTGCGGCTGACGGGCTGGCGCGGGTTCGCGGCTGGGTCGAGGGTGCGCGCGGCGCACTCGTGGACGCGTGGGTGATCGAGCGTGAGCGGCAGGATGCGCCGAGCTACGCCGAGACGTGGATCCGCGACGGTGGCACCCGCCCCGGCACGCCCGGCTTCGACCCGCTCTACGAGGCGTGGCTCGACGACTTCGAGGCGCGGGACGTGCGCGAGGTGGGTTTCGGGTACGTGCTGCTGCGGCGCCCGGTGAGCGGCGCGCCGACGCTGGCGCGCTACGAGCGGGTCGAGTCGGCGATCGGCTCGAACCCGGCGGGGCTCGGCGATCACCTGGCCGAGTGCCTCGCCGGCCACGACTGGGTGGTGCACCGCGACGACGCCGAGCTGCTGCGCGCG
>BADC01000985.1 GCA_000333435.1 Corynebacterium-like bacterium B27
AGGGTCGCGAGGTAGGCGTTGCCGCCCGCGTCGACGATCGCGGCGTGGAACTCCAGATCGTGCGCCACCAGGTCTTCGACGTTGCGCGACTCGTCGATCTCGGCGATGCGAGCCCGCAACTGTGCGATTCGTGCGGCATCGAGGTGGCCCGCGGCCATCCCCGCCGCCGCCGGCTCCAGGATGCGCCGCACCGCGAACAACTCCAGGATCGAGTCGTCGTCGTGCAGGTCGACCACGAAGCTCATGGCCTCGAGCAGCAGCCGCGGCTCGAGACTCGTGACGTAGGTGCCGTCGCCACGCCGTACGTCCAGCACCCGGATGACCTCGAGTGCCTTCACCGCCTCGCGCATCGAGCTCCGCGACAGGCCGAGCCGCTCACTGAGTTCCTTCTCAGGCGGCAGCCGGTCGCCGGGAGCGAGCTCTCCCGCGAGGATCATGTCTTTGATCTTCACGATCGCTTCGTCGGTGACGGCCATGCAGTGATCCTACCTTTGGTGACGCGGGCCGCCGGGTCACTGCACCTGGCTCGTGGTGACCACCGTCGTCCAGGGGCCGGGGGGCACCGCGGCGTCGTCGACGAAGCGCCACGAGATTCCCCCCTGCTCGCCGTTCAGCTCGTCGAAACCGAGATAGCCCACGACGGCCGGGGAGACATCCATTCCCGCGCCGCCGTAGCGGGCGTTCAGCGGGCGGGCGTCGCTCTCGCCGAAGACGTACTCGGCGTCGTCGTACTCGCCCGGGCCGGCGTCCTCGATCTGGGCGTAACAGGTGGTGCCGTTGTAGCTGAGTTGCACCCACCGGTTCTTCAGGTAGCTGAAGTTCGGATCGCCGTGGTGCGAGGCGTAGGGCTCCGCATTCGCCCAGGGCACCACCTGGTCGCGGCGGGCGAACGCGCCGGGGTCGTTGACGTCGTCGAACGGCAGATCGAGGTAGAACGGGTTCTCCTTCGGGGTGAAGCCCGACGGGAAGAAGTCGTTGGCGGCGGTGCGTGGTTCGGTCTCGCACGAGCCGGTCGCGGTGGAGCCGTCGCACCCGCCGTAGCTCTCGAGCCAGTTGCTGTCGTAGGTGGAGAACACCTGGCTGCCGTCGGCGGCGATCGGCCCGGTTGCGATGCGCCAGCCGATCGGCTCCGCGGGCTCACCGTTGATGCGCTGCTGCAGCGAGAGCTCCCGCTCGGTCTCGGGTGGCTCGGTGCTCCACCCGATCAACGCGCCCGGTGTCTCGCAGGTCAGGACGATCGCGGCGGACTCGTCGAGCGCGGCCGTCGGCGCCGCGGTGCGCGGCTCCACACCGTCCGGGCGCCACTGCTCGGCCAGGTCGTCCTCGGCGACGGCGCCCAGGTCGCCGGTGCGCTCGAGCCACTCGTCGAGTGCGCTGAGCAGCCTCGCCACGACCTCGGCATACCCCGGGTCGCCGGCCAGGTCGGTCGTCTCGTGCGGGTCGGCGGCGACGTCGTACAGCTCGATCTCGGGTTTGCACTCGCCGGTGACGCGGCGCTGCAGAGGGGTGAGCCGGTCGGGCCGCAGTCCCGCTGCGCGCGCCGCG
>BADC01000984.1 GCA_000333435.1 Corynebacterium-like bacterium B27
GGTCGAGTACGGCGGCGTGCCGGCCGACGTGCTGGAACGAGTGCTGGCGATCGCCGCTCTGGCCCGGGAGTTCGGCGTGGAGCTGCCGGCTGCGGCGCTGCAGTACACCGCTCGCGACCCGCGGGTGCAGACCGTGGTGGTCGGCAGCAGCCGCCCGGAGCAGATGCGGCAGAACGTCGAACGGATGAGCGCGGAGATCCCGGCGCAGTTCTGGGCCGAGCTCCGCGATCGAGGGCTGGTGCAGGTGTGAGCGGCGGGCGCGCGGTGGGTGGTGCCTCGCAGCCGGTGATCGACTCGCACCTGCACCTGTGGAACCGGAGCGGCGGTGGCTACGCGTGGCTCACGCCCGCGGCGGGTGAACTCTTCGCCGACTTCGAGGCGGCCGACGTCGCACCCGAGCTCGAGCGGGCCGGCGTCGACGGCGCCGTGCTGGTGCAGGCCGACGACACCGAAGCCGACACCGAGGCGATGCTCCGGGTCGCCGACCAGAACAGCTGGGTCGTCGGGGTGGTGGGCTGGGTCGCGCTCGACGACCCGGCGCGGGCCGCGGCTCAACTGGCGCGGTGGCGCGAGCATCCGCGGTTCTGCGGGGTGCGTCACCTCGTGCACGACGATCCCCGCGACGACTTCCTCGAACTGGCGCCGGTTCGCCGATCGCTCGGCCTCCTCGCCGAGAACGGCATCGCCTTCGACGTGCCGAACGCCTGGCCGCGCCACCTCGCCTCGACGACGGCGCTCGCCGACGCCCTTCCCGAACTCACCATCGTGATCGACCATCTCGCCAAGCCGCCGCGCGGTCGGGCCGACTTCGCCGACTGGCGGGCCGAGTTCGAACGAGTGGCCCGGCGGCCGAACACGGTCGCCAAGCTCTCCGGGCTGCGCGAGCCGACGGCGCCGTACACCGTCGAGGCCCTCCGTGAGGTGTGGGATGTCGCGCTGGACGCGTTCGGTCCCGAGCGTCTTCTGTGGGGCAGCGACTGGCCCGTCACGGTGCCCGACGGCGGGTACCAGCCGACGTTCGAGGTGCTCACCGCGCTCATCGCCGAACTCGCCCCCGAGGAGCAGCGCGCTGTGCTCGGCGGCACGGCCACGCGCGTCTACGCCTGGAGAGAT
>BADC01000983.1 GCA_000333435.1 Corynebacterium-like bacterium B27
AGCAGACAGGCAGAACCCCAGAGCTCTCCCCTCACGCCCACCAGTCGATCCGCGCTTGTCTGGAGGCATGACCAAGAACCTCACAGACCACGTCGTCATCATCACCGGAGCGAGCGCTGGGATCGGCCAGGGGGCCGCGCTCGCGATCGCCGCCCGCGGTGCCGGAGTCATCGCGACCTATCACTCGCATCCGGAGGGTGCGGATGAGGTCGTCTCGACCGTCAAGGCGAACGGTGGCCGGGCGGTCGCGCTGCCGCTCGACATCGGCCGCACCGAGACCTTCCCCGCGTTCCGGGAGCAGGTGAGCACCGCGCTGGCCGACGAGTTCGACACCGCGAGCATCCGTGGTCTCGTGAACAATGCCGGCTTCGGCGGCGGCTTCGCCTTCGACGAGATGACCGAGGAAGCCTTCGACCGCTACTACCGGGTGCTGCTTCGCGGCCCCTACTTCCTCACCCAGACCCTCCTGCCCCTGCTGTCGGACGGCGGCTCGATCGTCAACGTGTCGAGCAGTTCGGTGCGGCCCGGCGACACGACGGTGGGCTACTCGGGGTACGCGGCGATGAAGGCGGGACTCACGACGGCGACCCGCTATCTCGCGAAGGAACTCGCGGTGCGCGGCATCCGGGTCACCTCGATCGCACCCGGCCCGACGCGCACCCGCCTCGGCGGCGACGCGTTCGAGAAGTACCCGGAGGTGATCGACGAGCTCGCCGCGAAGACGGTGCTCGGCCGGATCGGCGAGCCCGCGGACATCGGCGCGGTGATCGCATTCCTCCTCTCCGAAGACGCCGCATGGATCACGGGCGAGGAGATCCAGGTCTCGGGCGGATACGCGCTGTGAGGGCGGTGGTCAGCCGCGAGGGCGACCGCGTCACCACCCTCGAGCTGTTCTTCGACCTGGCGTTCGTCTTCGCGTTCACCCAGGTCAGCCGGCTCATGGCGCAGGAGCACGACGCGCTCGGCGTGGCGCAGGCGCTCGTCATCCTGACGCTGCTGTGGTGGTCGTGGACGGCCTACGGCTGGCTGACCAACCTCGCCCACGCCGACCAGGGCGTGCTGCGCATCGCAATGGTCGTCGGCATGACCGCGATCTTCGTCGCCGGACTCGTGGTGGTCGAGGCGTACGACGATCTGCCGGGCGGCCTGTTCGCGCCGATCGTATTCGTGGCCGCCTATCTCGTCGCCCGGGTCGCGCATGCGATCGTGTTCGTCTGGCTCTCGGAGCCGCGGCTCCGGCGCCGCACGCTGCTCACGGTGACGCTGTCGGTGGCCCCGTCGGCCGTGCTCCTCATCGCGGGCGCGCTGCTCGGTTCGCCGTGGCAGCTCTGGTTCGCCATCGCGGCGGTGGCGGTCGAGCCGATCGTGTCCTACCGCAGCAGTGTCGGGGTCGACTGGCCGGTGCGCTCCACCGCCCACTTCACCGAGCGCCACGGACTGATCGTCATCCTGGCCCTCGGCGAGTCCCTGCTCGGCATCGGTTCCGGGGTGGCCACCGAGCCGGTGAGTGTGGCCATCCTGAGTGGTGCAGCCGTGTCG
>BADC01000982.1 GCA_000333435.1 Corynebacterium-like bacterium B27
CGGCGGATGCGTCGGTGCTCGCGATCGGCGTCACGGTGCTCGCCGCCCAGCTGGTCGCCATGGTGGCCAACGGCTTCACCGGACTCATCACCTCGCTCTTCCAGGCGACCGGGCGCGCAGTGCCGGCGATCGCGATGTCGATGGCGCAGGGCGTGCTGTTCATCCCGATCGTGCTGATCGGCAACCTCTGGTTCGGGCTGGCCGGCATCATCTGGTCGCTGACGGTGTCGGAGAACCTGGTGCTGGTGGCGGGGCTGGTGCTCTGGGCGGCGTCACGGCGCGCGATCGCGCGCGGGCTCGCCGAGGGCAGCGAGGAACGCGCTCACGCGGGGCTCGAGGCGGCGGCGTAGCCGGGCCGTGGCGGCGGCGATCAGCGGCGCCGCGGGCGGATGCGGGCGAGCAGGTTCACGACGCCGAGCACCCGCCGCACCGCGCCGCGGCTGACCACTCCACCGCTGGCCGCGCCGAGCAGCCGGAAGTTCAGCTGCGCCGCGACCTCATCCGACACCGACGCGACCGATGCGCCGTCGGGCACCCCGATCGCCTTCACCGCCTGCCGGGCGACCACCCGCAGGAGCAGCCGCCCGATCCAGGCCTGCTGCATGTCGCCGAGTGCCGTGTCGAGCGTGAACGCGCCGGGGCGAGCGGCGGCGTTGCGGGGCATCGGACGCCCGAGGAGCGCCCCGAAATCGGCCGCCGGAAACCCGGTCTCCGGGGTGGGCGACCGGTAGGCGGCCGGCGCATCGGCCTGGGCGTCACCGCCGACCTCCGGGGCCGGAGCCCCCGCGAGCTCGACCTCCGTGCGCCACTCCACGTCGCGTGAGGAGCGGGCCAGCCGCAGCTCGAAGCGTCCGGGCTCGAGCACCCAGTCGTGCACCACCGCGTCCCAGTACGAGAAGGCCCGTCGATCGAGCCGGATGCGCACCTCCTCGCTCTCCCCCGCGCCGAGTGCGACCTTGGCGAACCCCTTGAGCTCCTGCGCCGGCCGGAACACCCGCGACGCGACGTCGTGCACATACAGCTGCACCACATCCGACCCCGCCCGCTCGCCCGTGTTCGTCACGTCGACCCGCAGCTCGACCGTGTCGTCGGCCACGACGACCGCCGCCGCATCCGACCACGCGAACGTCGTGTACGACAGCCCGTGCCCGAACGGGAACGCCACGTCGACCCCCGCGCTGTCGAAGTACCGGTACCCCACGTACAGGCTCTCCCGGTACTCCACCGTCGCCGGCCCGTTCGGCAGTGTCGACACCGGATGGTCGTCGTAGCGCACCGGAAAGCTCTCGGCCAAGCGCCCGCCCGGCTCCGCGTCACCCACGAGCACGTCGGCGAGTGCGCTCCCGGACGCCTGGCCGCCGAGGTAGCCCTCCAGAACGGCCGGCACCGACGCCAGCCACGGCAGTTCCACCGGGGACCCGTTCTGCAGCACGACGACGGTTCTGGGGTTCACGGCGGTCACCGCAGCCACCAGCCGGTCGTGCGAAGCGGGCAGGCGCAGGTGGGTGCGGTCGATCCCCTCGGTCTCGAACGCCTCCGGCAGCCCCACCACCACCACCGCGACATCCGCCGCCCT
>BADC01000981.1 GCA_000333435.1 Corynebacterium-like bacterium B27
CTGCACGGCAGTGCTTCGACATCGGCGCCACCCCCGACTTCGGCTCGTGCACCTGGGGCGACGGCGGCGCGCCGAACCACCTCTACCTCGTGGGCGACTCCACCGCGCTCTCCTACGCGCCCGCGTTCAAGGCCCTGGCCGAGTCGAGCAACGGGCGGTGGAAGGTGACGACGGTGGGGCTCTACGGCTGCCGGTTCACCGACGTGCTCATGCAGAACGACGGCGCCGGGGTGATGGATGCGTGCCCACAGCGGAAGCACGACATCGCCGAGCGCATCGCGAGCGACGCCCCGCAGCTGGTGGTGGTGTCGAACGCGTACGCGCTGGGCAAGGCCGCGGACGGGCATCCGCTCAGCACCTCCGACATCGTGGCCTCGACCGCGACCGAGACCGCGAAGTACGGGGTGCCGGGGCGGCTGGTGTACCTCGCACCTCCGCCGCTCGGTGCCTCCCTGGGGCAGTGCTACTCGCCGGCGACCACACCGCAGAACTGCACCGTGGGCATCGATCAGGCCTGGCAGGACTTCCAGACGGCGACCGAGGCGGCGGCGGCCGCGAGCGGGGACCACGTCATCAGCTCGCTGCCGTTCAGTTGCGCGAACGGGGCGTGCCCGGCGTTCGCGGGCACGGTGCCGACGAAGTACGACGAGGTGCATCTCACGCCGCGGTTCGCAAAGGTCATCGCGCCGTCGATCGGGTGGGAGCTGGTGGCGCAGGGCCTCTGGTGAGCGGCCGCGCCGGGGCGTGGCCGGCCGGTGTGTTCGCTACGGGCCGGGTGGCGGCGGGTCCGTCACGCCGGGCCTGCGCTGAGCCCCGGCGCGCGGCGCGGCGTTCGCGGCGGGACAGCGCGGCCCAGGGGGTGGCCGCCCGCTCGCGCTCCTCGTTCGCCGCGCGG
>BADC01000980.1 GCA_000333435.1 Corynebacterium-like bacterium B27
CGCCGATCATGCCCGTGTTCTCGGAGTGGGCACCGATGCGGTTCATCGCCGACCGGAACATCATCGGGTTGGGCTTGCCCACGACGTACGGCTCGCGGCCGGTCGCCTTGGTGATGAGTGCGGCAATCGCCCCGGTGGCCGGCAGTGGGCCCTCGGAGCTCGGCCCCGTCGCATCCGGGTTGGTGACGATGAACCGCGACCCGTTGCCGATCAGCCGGATGGCCTTCGTGATCGCCTCGAACGAGTAGTTGCGCGTCTCGCCGATGACGACGTAGTCGGGCGCGGTCTCGGTCATGATGAACCCCGCCTCGTGCAGGGCCGTGGTGATACCCGCCTCGCCGATGACGAAGGCGCTGCCGCCCGGCATCTGGTCCTTGAGGAAGGCGGCGGTGGCGAGCGCCGACGTCCAGATGAACTCCTCCGGCACCTCGAGACCGGATGCGCGCAGCCGAGCCGAGAGGTCGCGCGGCGTGAAAATGGAGTTGTTGGTGAGCACGAGGTAGGGCTTGCCCTGGTCGCGCCACTGCTGCAGGAGCTCGGCCGCCCCCGGGATGGGCTGGTTCTCGTGCACGAGCACGCCGTCCATGTCGGTGAGCCAGCACTCGATCTCGTCGCGCCCCGCCATCAGCAACTCCTCCCGCTCGTGCCCCCAGGCTACAGGCGGCGCCTGAACGCCGTCAGCCCGCCGATCGCTGCTGCCGGGCATCCGCGATCTGATCAGGCGGTGGCGGCGCGGGCCCGGATGGTGCGTTCGAGCGACTCGAGCTCGGCCATCACCTCCGACGCCACGAAGGCCCGGTCGCGCCGCCGATCATCGAGCGGCATGAGCACCCCGGCCTCGGACAGGGTCAGCAAAGCCGAGTTCGCGGCGGTGTAGCTCACCCCGAGATCGCGCTCGACCGAGGCCGTCGTCGCGACGGGTTGCGACACCAGCACGTCGATGAGCCGATCGGCAGCTGATCCGCGCCGTGCCTCGGTGGCGGCCCGCCATTCGACGGGGAGTTCGGCGAGACGATCGGGGAGAAGCGCGGCTGCCTCGGCGGCCAGTGCTGCGGCGGTGGCGATTCCGTCGATGATCGGCCGGATGTCGCCGGTGCGGTACGCCGTCAGGGCCGCGAAGTACGCGCTCTGGTTCGCCACCAATGCTGACGCGAGCGGCACGACCACCGATCGCGCAAGCCCGCGTCGCCGCAGCACGGCTTGGATGAGCGCCCGCCCGATGCGCCCGTTGCCATCGGTGAACGGATGGATCGACTCGAATTGCGCGTGCGCGAGTGCCGCCTGGGTGATGGGCGGGAGGTCGGTGCGATTGGCGAAGGCGAGCAGATCGTCGATGTACTCCGACACGGTCCCGGGTGGGGGTGGAACGAACAGGGCGTCGCGCGGTGAATAGTCACTGCCGCCGATCCAGTTCTGCATCGTGCGAAAGCGGCCGGCCCAGCTGCTCTCGTGGGCGTCGTCCCGCATCAGTGCACCGTGCGCCGTGAGCAAGAGCTCGCGGGTGATCGGCCGGTCCGGTGCAACGTCGTCGATCAGGTCGCGCAGAGCGACGGATGCGGCGACCATCGCGGTAGCAGAATCGTTCGCCCGGCTTCCTGCGATCGCGCGAGCAAAGTCCTGAACCCCCGCGTCGAGCTGCTCGATCTTCGACGACGCCACGGACTCCAGGCGCACCATCATGTGTCCGAGTGCGGCGAGCGGCGAGCCCTTCGCCAGAGCATCGAGGCGGGCGATCGCCGCCGTTGCCGCGACTTCGAGCGGGGTCGCGGTGCGGTGCGCCCCGACGTCGGCGATGTGCGGTGGCAGGCTCACCGTGACCGAGGAGAGCATCCGGTCGGCTTTGGTGCCCGCGCGCCGTGATTGAGACCAGGCGACCTCGCGTGAGGTGTGGGCGGGCCAGGATGGACCCTCGGTAAGCA
>BADC01000979.1 GCA_000333435.1 Corynebacterium-like bacterium B27
CCCCGCCCGGCGAGCCGATGTACGACCCCGCGACGGGCGTGACGTTCGACGGCATCCAGCCCGACGGGTCGATCAACCGCAACTCGGGGGCGGAGAGCACGATCCACGGGTTGTTGTCGATGTTGGCGCTGGATGCGCATCCGGAGGTCTCGGCGATCGCGCAGTCGGTGACCACCCTCGACGCGCGCGACGGCCTGCGGGTCGTCGAGGCCGAGGATGCGACGTCGACCACCGGCAGCGTCGTCACGCCCGAGTCGAGCTGGACCGAGGAGTCGTCGTGGAGCGGCTCGTACCTCGCGCTGAGCAAGGGCCAGAAGGCGAGGTTCGACCTCGGCGCGGGCACTCCCGGAGTGCCGCGGGTGGTCGAGCCGGTGATCTGGCAGGTCGAACAGGGCACGGCGCCGACGCCCGTCTCGCTCTGGCACGCGGGGCTGCTGCCGCTCGGTGTGCTCTCGTCGTCGGTGGGCGAGCAGGGCATCACCGCAGCATCCGGAGCCCTGCTGCCGCAGCGGCTGACCGTGCCGGTGCCCGCGTCGCGCAGCTCGGTGGAGGTGCGGGCGCTCGCCGGCGAGCTCGACGTGGACGCGCTGCTCGTGCGGCCCGCGGTCGGCACCCTCTCGGCATCGGGCGGGGGCGCGTCGGCGCAGCTCGCGCAGAACGTGCTCGCCGTGCCGCAGCGGGTGACCGTGGGCGTGTCGGGCTCGACTCAGACGCTCCGCACCTACGACGCCGCGGGCGCGCTCGTGTCGGAGCGCACGATCACGTCGCCCACGAGCATCCGCGTGCCGCCGGGCGGATTCGCCCTCGCGCTCACGCGCCCCTGACCTCGCCCCCACCGCGGGCTGCGCCGAGCGCCGAGTCGCAGCCCGCGGCGGTGCGGGTGGCCCGCGTCAGAGCTCGGTCTCGAGCGGGAAGGGGAGCACGAGGTCGGCGACCGAGTCGATGACCTCGTCGGGGCGGAACGGGTAGCGGTTGATCTCGGCCTGGTCGCTGATGCCGGTGAGCACGAGGATGGCATCCGTCGCCGGTGCCGTGGTGGGCGCGCGGAAGGCCGCCTGCCGCCGGGTGCGGGCGCGCCAGGCCCAGAACATGGCGCCGAGCAGCAGCAGTGCGAAGAGCGTGACCAGCGCGGCCGGGAGGAGTCTAGCCACGGGCGGCCGCCTCCTCCACCGGGGCGAGTTCGCCGTCGCGCAGGGTCGGGAAGCCGCGATGGAAGGTCCAGCGCACCCGGCCCGACAGGCTCACGCCGTCGTAGGGGGTGTTCTGGCTCTTGCCGGCCAGCCGGTCGAGGGTGAAGACGCTGCGGTCGGCGGGGTCGACCAGGGTGAGGTTGGCGGGGGCGCCCTCCTCGAAGTCGTGGCTGTGCCCGCTCAGCCGCCCGATGCGGGCCGGAGTGCCGGAGAGCAACCGGGCCACGTCGGCCCAGTCGCAGAGACCCGTGTCGACGAGCGCGGTCTGCACCACGGGCAGCGCCGACTCGAGGCCGACCATGCCGAACGACGCGGCATCCCACTCGCTCTCCTTCGACTCCCGCGGGTGCGGGGCGTGGTCGGTGGCAACGATGTCGATCGTGCCGTCGGCGACGCCCGCGCGGAGCCGCTGCACGTCCTCGTCGCGGCGCAACGGCG
>BADC01000978.1 GCA_000333435.1 Corynebacterium-like bacterium B27
GCCGAGATCCGGCCGCCGAGCGGGCCGCACTGAACGCCCGGCAGCCGCACGGCCGCCTGGTGGCGGCCGCCGAGGTCGCCGATGCGGTGGCCTACCTCGCGAGCCCGCGGTCGGGTTCCACCACCGGCACGTCGATCGCGGTCGACGGCGGCATGCAGAACCTGCGCCTCCGACCCGAGTAGCACCGCCCCGGCACCATCGGGCGACCGGGTGACCGGCCGACCCGCTCAGTCGAGCTTCTTGGGCTTGCCGAGGTTGAGCTCGGTCTCTTCGACGTCGATCTTCGCGAGCACCGACTTCACCGCGCGGTCCTGGTAACGCCCCTCCCGCCGCGCATCGAGCACCGCCTGGCGTTCGGCCGCGATCATGATCCGGCGCAGCCGGTTGTAGGCGCGGGCCGGCGGCTCCACCCCGTCGGCCGCCGGGTTCTCGAGCGCGTCGCTGAGGAAGGTGGCGTTCAGTCGGAGCCGGTTCACCACACGCTCCTCGTCGGCGTCGCTCACCTCCTCCTCGAGCCGGGCGAGGCCGATGGTCTGCGCCTCGGCCATCAGCATGTGGGCCTCGGTCTGCTCCTGCGAGTAGTCGGGCGGCGGCAGCTTCAGGGCGCGGATGATCATGGGCAGCGTCAACCCTTCGAGCAGGGTGCCGACGACCACGATGAACGCGAGGAACTGCAGGAACGAGCGCCCCGGGGTCTCCTCGGGCAGCAGGAAGACCGCCGCCAACGTCACCACTCCCCGGATGCCCGCGAACGAGACCGCGATGCCGTTGCGCCAGCTCCAGCCCCGCGACCGGATGCGCTTCGGCCCGTAGCGGTACAGCGAGGTGGTGAACACCATCCACACGAATCGCGACGCGAACAGCACGAACAGGATCACCACCGAGATCCACACCGTTGTCCAGAGCCCCGGCGCGGTCGACATGGCCGAGGTGAGGATGCCGTACAGGCTCAGCCCGA
>BADC01000977.1 GCA_000333435.1 Corynebacterium-like bacterium B27
GAAGCTGGTGCGGCAGATCCTCGACCGGATGTATGGCAGCGACGCCGCCGGCTACGGCTATCCGGGGATGGACGATCAGGGCGCGACCTCGTCCTGGTACGCGCTGTCGGCGATGGGCTTCT
>BADC01000976.1 GCA_000333435.1 Corynebacterium-like bacterium B27
TTTTGCGTTGTCATTGACGAGTATGACGAATACTTCTACCATCAGCGCAAGTCCTTCGTATGACTACCCCGAAATTCCGAGTCCCTACAGCAGTTCCTCTCTCCACCCCACGAGAAACGGACCCCCATGTCACAGACCACCAAGCGCCGAACCCTCGTCGCCCTTCTGGCCGCCGCCACCGCCGTCACGCTCGCCGCGTGCAGCTCGGGCGGCGACACCTCGTCGTCGTCAGCCGCATCCGGCCCCATCGTCTGGGTCGACGGCGGCGGCGCCTACCAGGAGGCGATGAAGCAGGGCATCCTCAACCCGTTCACCGAGGACACGGGCACCGAGGTCACCATCGAGTCCGGCACCGACAACGCCAAGCTCCGCTCGATGGTCGACGCGAACCGCGTGGTCTGGGACGTGTACAACGGCGACAACACCTGGGGTACCAGCGCTGACGCCGCGTACCTCGAGCCGCTCGACTACTCGCTCATCCCGAAGGACGAGATCCTCGAGGGGTACTCCTCCGACTACCGGGTCGCGAACACGATCTACAGCATCGTGCTGGCCTACAACACCGACTCGGTCACCACCGCCCCGACCGGCTGGGCCGACTTCTTCGACCTGGCGAAGTACCCGGGCAAGCGCGGGGTCATGGACTACTCGCTCGGCGGCCTGTTCGAGATCGCCCTGCTCGCCGACGGGGTCGCGCCCGACGACCTCTACCCCCTCGACATCCCGCGTGCCATCAAGAAGCTCGACACCATCAAAGACCAGCTGGTCTTCTGGCAGAGCGGTTCGGAGTCGGAGGAGATCGTCGGCAGCGGCGAGGTCGCCATGGTGATGACCTACAACGCCCGCGCCTACGACGCGAAGGTCAACCTCAAGCTGCCGGTCGACTACACCTTCGACCAGCAGATCCTCGCCGCGTCGTACCTGTCGATCCCGAAGGGCACCAAGAACCTCCAGGGCGCCCAGCAGCTGATCGCCTTCGCGGTGAGCGCCGACCACAACGGCGCCCCCTCGCAGTTCAGCCCCCTCGCTCCCTCGAACACGAAGGCCACCGCCGACCCCACGATGGAGCCCGACCTGCCCACCTCGCACCTCGACGGCTCGGCCAGCTTCGACGACGAGTGGATCGCCGAGAACTCGGCCGACATCGACAGCGCTTACCAGGCCTGGCGCGCCCAGTAGCCGCACCGGTTCGGGTGGGCCGCGCCGGCCCACCCGAACCATCCGCTTCCTCCTCCACCACCGAAAGGCTCGACATGGCTACCGCGCGAGTACGAGACGGACGGTCGGCCGCCAGTCCGCTGCTGGTGATGCCGCTGCTGACCCTCCTCGCGATCTTCTTCCTGATCCCGCTCGGAACAGTGGTCGTTCGCAGCTTCACCTACCCGCCCGACGCCGGCCTCGCCAACTACGCCCGGGTGCTCACCGACCCGGTCTCGCTGCAGTACGCCGGCAACACCTTCCGCACCGCGTTGGTGGTGACCGTGCTCGCCGTCGTCATCGGCTACTTCTACGCCTACGCGATGTACAAGTCCCGCCCGGGCTGGCGCGTCTTCCTCCTCTTCGCGGCCCTGCTGCCGTTCTGGACCAGCCTCCTGGTGCGCAG
>BADC01000975.1 GCA_000333435.1 Corynebacterium-like bacterium B27
CCGCCCGCTCCATCTCGACCGGGTCGGTGATGTCGTGCTTCTGCTCCTTCGAGAGCGCCAGCGGCGCCCAGAAGCGCGTGTTCTCGAGGGCGGCCACCGGGTCGGTGTCGTAGGAGAGCTTGATCTCGATCATCCGGTCGATGTCGTCGAAGTCGCGGCCGGCCTTCGCCGCACCCTCGCGTACGGCGGGGAGAAGACTCTCGGTGTAGAGCTGCATGCCCTTTCCCGAGGTGCAGATGAAGCCGTCGCCCGCGCGGCCGGCGTAGCGCGCCACCACGGGGCCCGCAGCGGCGACGTAGACGGGCACCGGGGTGGCGGGCCGGTCGTAGATCGAGGCGTCATGGGTGGAGTAGTACTCGCCCGCGAAGCTGACCCGGTCACCGCTCCAGAGTTGTCGCATCAGGTCGATCGACTCACGCAGGCGGGCGAACCGCTCCCTGAACTCGGGCCAGCTCTGCTCGCCTGCGCCCCGGAAGCCGGTCGCGATCTCGTTCAGTGCTTCCCCGGAGCCCACACCGAGGAAGATCCGCCCGGGGTACAGCACGGCCAGCGACGCGAACGCCTGCGCGAGCACCGCGGGGTTGTAACGGAAGGTGGGGGTCAGAACGCTCGTGCCGATGCGGATGCTCGAGGTGCGCTCGCCCACCGCGGCCATCCACGTGAGAGAGAACGGGGCGTGCCCGCCGTCGTGGCGCCAGGGCTGGAAGTGATCGCTCACGGCCACGCTCTGCATGCCGTGCGCCTCGGCCGCCACGGCGATCTCGACCAGTTGGCGCGGGTCGAACTGTTCGGCGCTGGCCTTGTAGCCGAGAGTCAGCGTCATGATGCCGACCGGGCCTGCACGGTGTCGCGAACGGTGGGCATGATGACGTCGCCGTAGACGCGCATCGTCTCCTCCTTGTTGTCGTGGTCGAGGTAGCCGGCGAACTGACCGACGCCGAGTTCTTTGAACTGTTCGAGCTTCGCGCGGTGCTCGTCGGCTGTGCCGATGACGCAGAACCGCTCCACGATGTCGTCGGGCACGAAGTCGACGTGCGTGTTGCCGGCCTTGCCGTGTTCGTTGTAGTCGTAGCCTTCGCGGTCTTTGATGTAGTCGGTGAGGGCGCGGGGCACGTCGCTGTCGGTGCCGTACTTGGCCACGATGTCGGCGACGTGGTTGCCGACCATCCCCCCGAACCAGCGGCACTGGTCGATGGCGTGCGCCCGGCCCGCGGCGGTGCCGTCGGTGACGTACATGGGCGCGGCCACGCAGAACGTGATCGCGTCGGGGTCACGGCCCACGTTCTCGGCGGCCTGGCGTACCGTCGCGATCATCCACTTCGCGATGTCCACATCGCCGCACTGCAGGATGTATCCGTCGCCGACCTCGCCGGCGATCTTTCACGCCATCGGCCCGTACGCGGCGACCCACATCTCGAGCTGCGAGTTGCGGCTCCACGGGAAGCGGATGCTCGTGCCGTTGATCTCGACCGATCGCGAGTTCGCGAGCTCCCGGATCACGCCGATCGATTCGCGGAACTCGCGCAGCGAGACCGGCTTGCCGTTCGTGACACGAACCGCGGAGTCGCCGCGGCCGATGCCGCAGACGGTGCGATTGCCGAACAGGGCGTTCAAGGTCGCGAACGTCGACGCCGTGACCGTCCAGTCGCGGGTGGCGGGGTTGGTGACCATGGTGCCGACCATGATCTGGTTGGTCTGACCGAGGATCTGCGAGTGGATGACGTACGGCTCCTGCCACAGGATGTGGGAGTCGTAGGTCCAGAAGTAGTCGAAGCCGTGCTCTTCGGCGAGGCGGGCGAGCGCGATGGTGCGGGGTGCGGGCGGGTTGGTCTGTACGACGACACCGAATTCCATGGTGGGGTTCTCTCTTCAGATCAGGTATTGGCTGAGGCCGCGTTTGACGTAGGCGCCGTCGCCTTTGCGGCCGAGGTAGGTGTTGTCGTCGACGATCTTGCGGCCGCGGGAGAAGACGGTGTCGACGTGTCCGTCGATCTCGTACCCTTCCCAGGCGGAGTAGTCCATGTTCATGTGATGGGTGCGGCCCTCGCCGATACCGATGGAGGTGTGGCCGTTCGGGTCGTAGATCACGACGTCGGCGTCGGCGCCGGGCTGGATGACACCCTTCTTGCCGTACACCCCGAACATCCGCGCCGGCGTGGTGCTTGTCAGTTCCACCCAGCGGGGCAGTGTGATCTCGCCCATCACGACACCCTGGTAGATGAGGTCCATGCGGTGCTCGACCGAGCCGATGCCGTTCGGGATCTTCGAGAAATCGCCCAGGCCCATGTCTTTCTGGCCCTTCATGCAGAACGGGCAGTGATCGGTCGAGATCACCTGCAGATCGTTCGTGCGCAACCCCTGCCACATGTGATGCTGGTGACCCTCGTGCTTGGACCGCAACGGAGTCGAACACACCCACTTCGCCCCCTCGAAATCCCCCCACTCCGGGCTGCTCGCGCCGAGCTGGTCCTCGAGGGAGAGGTACAGGTATTGGGGGCAGGTCTCGGCGAACACGTTCTGGCCGGTATCCCTCGCCTGGGTGATCTGTGCGAGTGCTTCTTTCGCGCTGACGTGCACGATGTAGAGAGGGGCGCCGGTGAGGTTGGCGAGCATGATCGCGCGGTGCGTGGCTTCTTCCTCGGCCTGCCAGGGGCGCGACACGCCGTGGTAGAACGGCGTCGTCTCGCCGCGGGCGATGTGCTGCTGCACCAGCAGATCGATGACCGACCCGTTCTCGGCGTGCATCATCATCAGCGCACCGTTCTGGGCACCCTTCTGCATCGCCTTCACGATCTGACCGTCGTCGCTGAGGAACACGCCTTTGTAGGCCATGAACAGCTTGAAGCTCGTGACACCCTCGTTGATCAGCTCATCCATCGCCGTCAACGACGAGTCCTGCACGTCGGACAGGATCTGATGGAAGCCGTAGTCGATGGCGCAGTTCCCTGCGGCTTTCTCGTGCCACAACTGGTACTGGTCGAGGATGTTCTCCCCCGCGTACTGCACCACGAAATCGATGATCGACGTCGTTCCACCATGCGCCGCCGCCCGCGTCCCCGTCTCGAAGGTGTCCGACGCGAAGGTCCCGCCGAACGGCATCTCCATATGGGTGTGCGCGTCGATCCCACCAGGAATCACATACTTCCCCGTCGCATCCACCACCTCGTCGACATTGCCCGCGACATCGAAGCCCAACAGCGTCGAACCCGGCGCGAGGACCGCCGCGATCGTGTCGCCGTCCAGCAGCACGTCCGCCTGCGCCGTCCCGGTCGCGTTCACGACCGTCCCACCCGTGATGAGCGTCTTCACGGTGCGACGATCTCCCCGTAGGCATCCGGCCGGCGATCCCGGTAGAACTGCCAGTCGTCACGCGTGTCGCGGATGAGGTCCAGATCCAGGTCTCGGATGAGCAGTTCCTCGGTCTCCGAAGACCCGAGATCGCCGACGTAGTTGCCGCGCGGGTCGACCACGTACGAGGTGCCGTAGAAATCGACGGCGAGTTCGCCGTACTCGTTGTCCTCCTTGCCGACCCGGTTGGGCACCAGCACGAAGTACTGGTTCGCACCGGCCGCCGCAGGCCCCTCGAGCTCCCACAGCCGGTTCGAGAGTCCGGGCTTGGAGGCGTTGGGGTTGAAGACGATTTCGGCGCCGTTCAGACCCAGCTCCCGCCAGCCCTCCGGGAAGTGCCGGTCGTAACAGATGTGCACACCGATCTTGCCCACCGCCGTGTCGAACACGGGGTAGCCGAGGTTCCCGGGGCGGAAGTAGAACTTCTCCCAGAACCGGTCGAGATGCGGGATGTGGTGCTTGCGGTACTTGCCCACAACGCTCCCATCGGCATCCACGATCACCGCGGTGTTGTAATACACACCGGTCTGCTCCTCCTCGTAGATCGGGAGGATCGTCACCATGCCCAGCTCTTTCGCCAGCGCCGCGAACCGCTGCACGATCGGGCCGTCAGCCGGCTCCGCGTACCGGTAGTACTTCTTGTCCTGCGTGATGCCGAAGTAGGGGCCGTAGAACAGTTCCTGGAAACAGATCACCTGCGCACCCTGCGCCGCCGCATCCCGCATGAACTGCTCATGCCTGTCGAGCATCGACTCCTTGTCACCGGTCCACGTCGTCTGAGTGATCGCTGCGCGCACTACCGCCACGGCCCTTACCTCCCTGCTGCTTCGAATGATGTGTCTCATGGAGCAGGTTATACGTAAGACTTCGCGGAAATAAAGACCCAGTGTTTCCAGCAGGTAACATCTGCGTCAGTGCCGGGCAGGCCCGGTGGAGCCACGCACGACGAGCCGGGACGGGATCGACACCTGCACCGCGCCTGCGTCGGCGCCGCCCTCCAGAATGAGGTCGACCGCTCCCGCACCGATCGCGGCGGCCGACAACTCGACCGTCGTCAGCTCGGGCGTCAGCATCCGCGACAGCTCGATGTCGCCCACCCCGATCACCGACAGCGACTCCGGCACCCGGCCGGCACCCGCCGCCTTCACCATCGCCGCCGCGAGCAGGTCGTCGTCGCACATCACCGCCGAGAAGTCCACCCCGCCCGCGAGCAACCGGGTCGCCGCGTCGAGGGCGTCGTCGAACTCGAGCGACGCGCTCTGCTCGATCACCACCACCTCGCCGCCCCGCGCCGCCACCTCGGTGCTGAAGGCCTGCAGCCGGAGCCGATACGTGTCGCGCTCGCTGCCCGCGGCGAGATAGGCGATGCGCTAGTGCCCCAGCTCTGCCAGG
>BADC01000974.1 GCA_000333435.1 Corynebacterium-like bacterium B27
TGCATGCCGGGCGCTAAATGCCCATGGCTGAGCACCGCGTTCTCCGCATAGCCGGTGATGAAAAGGATCTTGAGATCAGGCCGGCGCATGCGCGCCGCATCCGCGACCTGCCCGGCGTTCATGCCGCCTGGGAGACCGACGTCCGTGATGAGCAGATCGATGGGGCACGTCCCAGCCCATGGGATTTCGATCTTAATCCGTCCCACCCACGTCGAACATCGGACCGCTGACGCAGGCATAGCGGGTTTCGGTACGCTCATGCTTTATGGGGTCTTCGGACGTCGCGACATATGTCAGTGTGCCGCGCTCGAGCACCGCACTGACCGCAAGGGCGGGCGTCGCCTGATGCGTCAGAACGACGCGCTTGGGCGTAACCGCCTCGATCGGCAGAATGGG
>BADC01000973.1 GCA_000333435.1 Corynebacterium-like bacterium B27
TTCAGCCGCAGGCGTACGTGCTGCAGAACCCCCCGCAGTTCATCCCCGACCCGTTCACCCTCAACAACTACGTGCAGGCGTGGACCACGCAGGACTTCGCCCGGTACACCATGAACTCGGTGCTCGTGGCCGTGGTGTCGACCGCGATCTCCATCCTGGTCAGCTCGATGATGGCCTACGGATTCGCCCGGTTCGAGTTCCGTGGCAAGGAGGTCGTCTTCCGGGTGCTGCTGATCGGACTCATGGTGCCGGCGATGATGCTGATCATCCCGCAGTTCGTGCTCGCCAAGTACTTCGGCCTGCTCGACTCGCTGCCGGGCCTCATCGTGTTCTACGTGGCCGGATCGCTCGCCCTCAACACCTTCCTGCTGCGCGGCTTCTTCGCCGCGCTGCCCGCGGAGCTCGACCAGGCCATGCAGGTCGACGGCGCGAACGCCTGGACGCGGTACTGGCGCCTGGCCATCCCGCTCGCCCGGCCGGCGCTGGCCACCGCCACCATCTTCACCTTCCTGGCCTGCTGGGACGAGTTCGCGTGGGCGCTCACCATCATCAACAGCCCCGGCAATCGCACGCTCCCCATCGCGATCCAGCTGTTCCAGGGGCAGAACGCCACTCAATGGGGGCTCGTGTTCGCCGCATCCGTCATCGCGGTGATCCCGGTCATCGTGGTCTACCTCATCTTCCAGCGCCACTTCGTTCAAGGCCTCACCTCCGGGGCAGTCAAAGGATGACCGTGCACCATTTCACCCTGCTCCCCAGCCGTGCGAGCTTCGCGCCGGATGCGCCGATCGAGATCGAGGTCGAGCCGGCGCTCGGCGACGGAGACGCGACCGGCACCCTCTCCGTGTGGCGCCTGGGCCGCCTGGTGCACGAGCAGCCGCTCACCCCCGCCGCCGTGCAGCAGCTGCCCGCTCTGCCCGCCGGCGGGTACGGCGTCGAGGCGCGCATCGGCGACGAGGTGGGGCGCACCGCCGTTGAGGTGACGGTGGATGCCCGTGCGAGGCTGCGCTACGGCTTCGTTGCGAGCTACCGACCCGGCAAGGACGTCGCGGCCGTGGTGCGCCTCGCCCGGCGCCTGCATCTGAACGGCGTGCAGTTCTACGACTGGGCCTACCGGCACGCCGACCTCCTGGGCGGCGGCGAGCGCTACGACGACGCCCTCGACCAGCCGATCGACCTCGCCGTGGTGCGCGAGCTCGTCGCCGGGCTGGCGGATGCGGGGAGCACCGCCCACGGCTACGCCGCCGTCTACGCGGTCGGCCCCTCGGAGTGGAGTGAGTGGGCGGATCTGGCCCTGCTCCGGCCGTCGGGTGAACCGTACGCGCTCGGCGACTTCCTCTTCCTCGTCGATCCGGCGGCACCGCGCTGGGCGGAGCACTTCCGTGACGACCTGCTGGCCGCGGTGCGCTCGCTCGGCTTCGGCGGCTTCCACCTCGACCAGTACGGCTACCCGAAGCACGCCGCCACTCCCGACGGCACGCCGGTCGACGTGGCCGACTCGTTCGTGCAGCTCATCGGCGAGCTGCGGTCCGCCCTCCCCGACGCGAGCCTCGTCTTCAACAACGTCAACGACTTCCCCACCTGGGCGACCGCCGGCACGGCCCAGGATGCGGTCTACATCGAGCCCTGGAAGCCCAACGACGATCTCGGCTCCCTCGCCGCCATCGTCACCCGGGCACGACTCGCCTCGCGCGGGCAGCCTGTGGTGCTCG
>BADC01000972.1 GCA_000333435.1 Corynebacterium-like bacterium B27
TCGGCGATCTGCGCCGCCTGCTCCCGGTCGGTCGCGAACGGCTTCTCGCACAGCACGGCCCGCTTGCCCGCGCGCATCGCGGCGATCGCCTGCGGCGCGTGGAACGAGCTGGGGCTGCAGATCGCCACCACCTCGACGGCCTCGTCGTCGAGCAGCTCCTCGAGCGAGCTCACCGGTCGGGCGCCCACCCGGCCCGCCACGGCGGCCGCGACCTCGGCGTTCACGTCCATGATGCTCCGCACCGCGAACTGCTCCGGCAGCCGGGCGAGGGTGGGGAGGTGGATGGCCTGCACCACCGGCCCCGCCCCCACGATGCCCACGCCGAGCGGCGCCGCGGTCATCGGGCGTCCTCCGTGAGCGGCGCCTCGGCGGTGGGCGTCTCGGCGAAGTACGGCTCCGCCAGCAGGTTCTCGCGCGCGAGCACGGCGCTCTCGAACGGCGTGCCGTGCTTGGGCAGGTCGACCTCCACCACGTACCAGCCCCCGTACCCGGGCGGCAGCGCGGCCAGCACGCCCGCGAGGTCGAGGTCGCCCGTGCCCGGCTCGGCCCAGATGCGGTAGCCGCGGGTGGCGTCGAAGTAGTTCGCCCCGTCGCGCAGCACGGCGGTGGCCGCCGACGAGTCCAGGTCTTTCAGGTGGATGCCCGCCACCCGGTCGCGGTAGTCGGCCACGAGGGCCACGGGGTCGGCTCCGGCGAAGGCGAGGTGACCCGTGTCGGGCCCGAACATGAGGGCGCTGCCGTGCGTGCGGTCGAGCACGCCGCGCACCTCGGGTTCGGTCTCGATCCACGACGCGACATGCGGATGCAGCACCACGGTCACGCCTTCCGCCCGAGCCGCGTCAGCCGCCTCGGCGAGCCCGTCGGCCATCACGGCGAGCCGCTCCGCCGACGCCTCCACCCCGATGCCGGGCCGAGCGCGCCGCGCATCGCACATGTGCTGGGCGATGAACAGCGCGTCGACGCCGAGCTCGGCGGCCTCGGCGGCACGCCGCCGCGCACCCTCGACGACGTCGGCGCGCTCCTCGAGGCGGTCGAAGAACCCGCCGAAGTACCCCGGCGCCGGCCGCAGCCCGTACGACGCGATGAACTCTGCATACTCCCTCACGGTGAAGCCGGGCGGCACGTCGGCGTGCACCGCGGTGTAGCCCGCCCGGGCGATCTGCTCGAAGCTCGCGTGCAGGCGTGGCCGGCTGAGGTCGAGGTCGCTCCCCTCCAGCACGAACGACAGCGGGTTGATCGCGAGGCGCTCGCGCCGTAGCGCGGCCGAAGTGGCGGTGAAAGAGATGTCGGTCATCAAAGGCTCGTTCCGGTGGATGTTTCGGGCTGCGCGACCGGGCCGGGCGGCGGCGACCAGGCTGCCTCCCGTGCGAGCGCGACGAAGCGCTCCCCCATGAGCACGTACCCCGCGGCATCCGGATGCAGGCGGTCGTGCAGGTGGTGCACGTCACCGGGCCCGAGCAGCCGGCGCCCGTCGAGGTAGTGAACGGGCTCCCCTGCGCGATCGGCGACCACCTGCTCGAGGATCGGCCGCACGGTCGACAGGGTGAGCACACCCGGCCGGTCACCCGCATCCGGTGTGCCCGTCAGCAGCCCGTCGGCTCCGGGCGCCTTCCTCATCATCGTCGCCGGCGGCGTGCTCTCCTACGGAATCCATGACCTCCAGGAGGGCGGCATCCTCCCCGGCCTGAACGACCTCGCGTTCGATGTGAGCGGCGTCATCCCGCCGGACAGCTGGTACGGCGTCATCCTGAAGGGCACCCTGAACTTCTCACCGGCCACGACGTGGCTCGAACTGACCGCCTGGCTGCTTTACGTCGTGCCCACCCTGTACTTCTTTCTCCGCGCCGTGGTGCTCGGCCGCCGGCGCACTCGGCCCGGCAGAGTGGGAGAATGAACCTCCTCACCACGGGGCTCGCGGTGCTCGTCCTCACCGCGCTGACCTTCGCCCTGGTCGCACGTCTGGGCCTCCAACAGCCGTGGCTCCAGCCCTGGGCCGTCGTTCGCGCCTGCGTGCAACTGGGCATCCTGAGCGTCCTGCTCACCGGCATCATCACCGCCCCCG
>BADC01000971.1 GCA_000333435.1 Corynebacterium-like bacterium B27
CTGGGACTGGCACCTGCACGCCACGCGGGCNGACGCTNCGCTGGCCACCCGGATGCGCGTGGAGGTGGCCATGGCGTTCATCGACGTCATCCGCACCGACGAGCTCGATCGCCTGCGGGAGTGCGCGGCGGACGACTGCGCCGCCGTGGTCGTCGACCTCTCGCGCAACCGCTCGAAGCGCTATTGCGACGTGGGCAACTGCGGAAACCGGATGAACGTGCTCGCCTACCGCGCCCGCCGGCGTTAGAGGAGCTTGCGCAGGGTACGGAGGTTGCGGGTGGTGGTCGCGGCCTTGAAGCGCGGCTTCGCCAGGAACTTCGCCAGCGCCGTGTCGAGGCTGTGCCCCTTCGGCACCTCCCAATAGACGATGGCGTCGCCCTGCACCTCGGCGCGCTCGGCCGGATCGGCGGAAGGGTCGAGGCCGGCGACGAACTCGGCGATCTCGGCGGTCGCCGCGGGGTCCGAGGAGAACACGACATACGGCTGCCGCTCCTCGACCTCCTCGTAGGGGAAGCCGTCGACCACCGACGCCAGGTCGGCACGCTCCACCAGCACGATCCAGGCGTCGTAGCCGAAGCGCTCGCGCAGCCCCGTCTCGATGGCGGCCTTCAGTCTCTTCGTCTCCTGCGCAGCCGTCTCGAACAGCACGTTCCCCGAGGCGAGCACCGTCTTCACCCCGTCGAAGCCGAGCGACCGGAAGAGCTCGGCCAGCTCGGCGCTCTTCACGGTGACGCCGCCGACGTTCACTCCGCGGAGCAGGGCGACGAATCGGGTCATGCGCCAACGCTAACGGCGAATCGCCAGTTCTGGTCGGTATCCCGGGTGGGAAAGCGGCCAGAACTGGCGATTCGATGAGGTGACGCGGTGCGGCGCGACCGGCGCGTCAGGCGTGCCGGCGGCGGCGCTGCAGCACGAGCACGACGCCCGCGGCGAGCAGCAGCCCGCCGAACACGACGAACGGTGCCACCGTCGCGCCCGTGTTGCCGAGCACTCCGGCGCTCGACGAGGAGCCGGAGCCGCCCGCACCGGCACCGCCGTCACCCGCGGGCCCAGCCGGCGGGTTGGTCGGTTCGCCCGGCGTGCCGGCTGCCGCGACGGTGAAGTCGACCACGACCGCCTTGGTGCTCTGCCGCCCGGTGAGGGTCACCGAGTGGGCTCCCGGCTCGCTCGGCGCCGTGAAGCTGTAGGAGGCGGTGCCGTCGATGACGTCCTGCGACCCGAGATCGGTCGGTGTCGAGGCGACGGTCGCGCCGATCTGGCGGTCGCCCATGAAGCCGGATGCGTCGACGGTCACCTCGGCCCCCGGCTCCACCGTCGTGGCCGACAGCGTCGCCGTGGCGCCCGAGCTGAGCGACGCGGTGTCGCGGTTCAGCTGCAGGGCGTTCGCCATGGTGAAGAAGTTGTCGGTCTGGTCGGTCAGGCCCACCACCTGCGCGCCGCCGGGGCCGTAGGCCGCGATGCGGAGCTGCGAGCCGGTGTGCTGCTGCGAGCCGCCGGCCGCCGCGGTGCCGTAGGCCACCTTCATGACCGTGCCGTCCTTCGTGGTGAGGGCGGTGCTGAGGCTCGTGGGCGGCGTGCTGTCGACGATCTGGCTGGTGTGGGCGTGGTCGGCGGTGACGATGACGAGCGTGTTGCCGTCGGTCTTCGCGAACTCGAGCGCGGCCTGCACGGCCTCGTCGAGGTCGATCGTCTCGCCGATCTGGCCGCAGGCGTTGGCGGCGTGGTCCTGCTTGTCGATCGAGGCGCCCTCGACCTGCAAGAAGAAGCCCTGGTCGCCGGTGTCGAGCAGGTCGATCGCCTTCTGGGTGAGCGACTTCAGCGACAGCCCGCTGTCGAGCCGGTCGGGGTTCGGCTGGCAGGTCACCGGCGCGAGGTCGGCGCCGCCCACGGTCGCCTCGCTGGGAGCGAAGCGGGTGGGGAAGTTGCCCTCGGTGAAGAGGCCGAGCACCGGGGCGGTCTGGTCGGCCGAGGTGACGGCGGCGAGGCCCGCCGCGTCGCCGACCACCTGGTAGCCGCGATCGTCGGCCTGCTCGAACAGGGTCTGGCCGTTCCACTGGCCGGCCTTCGCGGTCTGCGTGAAGCTCTTCGAGCCGCCGCCGAGGGTCACGTCCGGGCGGGTGTCGAGCAGCTGCTCGCTGATCGAGCCGAGGCCGCCGGCCGCGAGCGCGTCGTCGCCGCAGCTCGGGCTGTCGGGGCCGTAGCAGCTGCGGGCATCCACGTGCGCCACCTGCACGGCGGGCGTCGCATCCTGGATCTCGGCCGTCGACACGTCACCGGTCTTCAGTCCGTTCGCCTTCGCGATCTCGATGAGGGTCTGCTGCGGGTTGCCGTCGACATCGACCGAGATGGCGTTGTCGAAGGTCTTCGTGCCGGTCGACCAGGCCGATCCGGTGGCGGCCGAGTCGGGCACGTAGTCGGGCTTGCCCTTGTTGGCGCCGTCGCGGTAGACCGAGTAGGTCGTGTACTGACCGGTCAACGGCAACGCGTCGATGCCGGGCAGTTCGCCGCCGGCGCCGTACTCGTAGTTGCGGGCGACGGTGATCTCCGAGTCGCCCATGCCGTCGCCGATCAGCAGGATGACGTTCTTCGCCGGTCCGTCGACGATCGAGGCCCGCAACGCGGCGGCCTTGTCGCCGTCGTTGCGGGTGGCCCCGCCGTTGTCGGTGATGTCGGCGTAGGCCGCAGCCGGGACGCCGATGCTGGCCGCGGTGAGGAGGGCCGCGGATGCGAGGATCAGCGTGCGCCGCCGACCCCCGCCCTGGTGTGCGCTGAGCGCCATCGTGTGCTCCATGTCATGAGGTCGGCACCCACCCCGGGTGCCGTCGCTCCAGCACAGCGGCGACCTGGAACGGTGGCCCGAACATCCGAGGTCCTCTGCATGAACCCGAGGTGTCCACTCGGTGTGCCCTGCCCGGGGGTCAGCGTGCCGGGGTGTCGGCCGGCGCCGGCGACCCCGCGCGGTCGCCGCGCGGGCGCATGAGCACGAGGTCGGCGCCGGCGCTCCGCACCTCGACGAAGCCGAGGCGCCGGGCGAGCGCGAGCGAGGGGGCGTTGCGCGCATCCGTCACCGCCGTCACCCAGCGCGCCCCCACCACGTCGTAGGCGAAGTCGAGCAGCGCCGAGGCCGCCTCGGTGGCGTAGCCGCGACCACCGGCCGACGGATGCAGCACCCAGCCGATCTCCGCCGACCGCTCCGCCGCTCCGACCGACCGCAGGTGCAGCGAGACGTCGCCGATCAGTCGCCCGTCGCGCTCGATGGCCAGCGCCAGGAAGTCGTCCTTCTGCCACAACCGGGTGTGCCGGGTGCGGTCGCGCAGGTGCCGGGCCGAGCTCGCACGGTCGCGTTCTGGCCACGGCAGGAACGCGCGCACCGCCGGCTCGGACTGCAGGGCGAACCAGTCCGCGGCATCCGCCGTGCGGTGCGGGCGCAGCAGCAGCCGCTCGGTGCGGATGCGCGGTGCATCGAAGGGCGTCTCGGTGCGCGGCCCCCGCAGCACCCGGGGGCGGCGGATGCCCGCTGACGCCAGCCGGTCGCGCAGGGGAGCCAGGGGGAACGGATGCGCGGGGCGCGCGGAGCGGGCCGGGCGGGTGGGGCGTGCGGGGTGGACGGCGCGGGTGGGCGCCCATCGGGTCGGCTGATCGAGTGCTCTCGACGAGGTCATGCCGAGACGGTACGTGCCGCACTCAGGTGGGCCGTGTGGGATTATTTGAGGTCTCTATGAATACGCATCGACTCGTGGCTATCGGCGCGCTCGGCGACGACCATGGAAGAGTGGCGAACTCTCCGATCTCCGACGAACTCGTCACGTCGGGCCGCCGGCGTGCCGTGCTGGCGAAACTCCCGCGGATGTACCGGGCTGACGGCTCGGCCATCCGCGTGCTGCTCGTCGACGACGAGGTGGTGCTCACCAGCCTCGTGAGCCTCGCGCTCGCCTACGAGGGCTGGGTGGTCGACGTCGCGCACGACGGGGCGACGGCGCTGCAGAAGTACCGCGAGGAGCGACCGGATGTGGTCGTGCTCGACATCATGCTGCCCGACACCGACGGCATCCGGTTGCTGCGCCAGCTGCGCGAGGTGGAGCAGGGCTCACCCACCCTCTTCCTCACCGCCCGCGACTCGGTCGACGACCGCATCATCGGGCTCACCGCCGGCGGCGACGACTACATGACGAAGCCGTTCAGCCTCGAGGAGCTCGTGGCGCGGCTGCGCGGGCTGCTGCGGCGTTCGATCACGACCAGTTCCGATGAGGACTCGCGCATCGTGGTGGGCGACCTGCTGCTCGACGAGACCAGCTACGAGGTGAACCGGGGCGGCGACGCCATCTCGCTCACCACCACCGAGTTCGAGCTGCTGCGCTACCTGATGCGGAACCCGCGGCGGGTGCTCTCGCGCGCACAGATCCTCGACCGGGTGTGGAACTACGACTTCGCGGGCAAGGCCTCGATCGTCGACCTGTACGTGTCCTACCTCCGCAAGAAGGTGGATGCGGGGCGCGCGCCGATGATCCACACCGTGCGCGGGGTCGGCTACGTGCTGAGGCCGGCCGAATGAGCGGGGCGCGACGCCGGTGGACGCTGCGTTCGCGCCTGGTGGTGGGCGTCACCGCGGTGTCGGCCGGTGTTCTCGCCGCGGTCGGCATCGGGAGCATCCTGAGCGTGAACGCCACCGTCACGCGTGTGGTCGACACGCAGCTGAGCGGTTCGATCTCGTCGTTCCGCTTCTCGGTGGAGAAGTACCGCTACGGCAACTTCGAGACCTCCGACGGTGTGCGGCACATCGACCCGCATCCGGAGAAGCCCTTCACCGACTACACGGGCAACGGGCCCGGCTCGGTGATCGCCCTGATCGAGAACGGCACGGTCGTGGACTCGGCCCACTTCAGCGACGGTGACGCGACGGCCTTGCCGCCGGTCGTGCTCGACCAGCTGGCGTCGGCGGACCTCGCACCGGGCACCCGCGAGACGACGGATCTCGGCGGACTCGGCAGCTACCGCATCGCGACCGAGGCCGACAGCACCGGGGCGCTGCTCGTGACGGGCGTCTCGATGGCGGCCGCCGATGCCGCGTCGGCGCAGCAGGCGGTGACGATGATCGGTCTCGCGCTGATCGGGATCGTGATCATCGGGTTCGGCGTGGTGCTCGTGGTGCGGCTCGGGCTGCGGCCGCTCGAACGCGCAGAAGCCGGAGGCCATCCTGAAGTCGGGCGCGCACTCGTACCCCGACACCACCGCGATCTTCACCGTCGGGGGCAACGATCCCACCTTCATCCCAGAGGCGCAGGGCTCCTCGGAGGCGGCGAAGGCGGCCGGGTGGAACACGACGTACTACGTCATCCCGGGCGCCGGCCACGTGGTCGATGCGCTCGAGGGCGGCTTCGAGAAGGGCTTCGAGGTGCTCTACCCCCGCCTCGGCCTGGCGCCGCCGACGGGGTGACCCATCAGTCCATCCCGACGATGACCTCCGCGTCGTCGTGGTCGGCCACGATGGTGGGCATCGAGGCCGTGATGACGGAGCCGTCGGCCCGCACGGTGCCCTCGATGTCGGAGGTCGTGGGTGCGCCCTCGATCGAGGGGCGGTCGTCCGCCAGCGCCACCGTCACCGGCGCGCCCGGACCCACCTCGATCCGCTCGCCGCGCACGAACAGCTCGACCGCGGCGCCCTTCTCGATCGTGAAGGTCATGCGGTCCTGCCGCAGGTCGACCTCGATCAGCGAGCCGTGGATGGTGACGTGGAACACCAGCGACTCCCACTCCTCGGGCAGCCGCGGGTCGAAGGTGAACGTCCCGAGGTAGTCGCGCATCCCGCCGAAGCCGAACGCCAGGGCGCTCCACACCCCGCCGGTGGAGGCCACGTGGATGCCGTCGGCCGTGTTGTTGTGCAGGTCGCCGAGGTCGACGAACAGGGCGGCATGGAAGTAGCCCAGCGCGAGCTCCCGGTAGCCCACCTCGGCCGCGATGATCGACTGCGTCGACGCCGAGAGCGTCGAGTCGCCCGTCGTGAGCGCGTCGTAGTACTCGAAGTCGCGCCGCTTCTCGTCGGTGGTGAACTCGTCGCCCTGCAGGAGCAGCGCGAGCACCACGTCGGCCTGCTTGATCACCTGGAAGCGGTAGATCACGAGCGGGTGGAAGTGCAGCAGCAGCGGGCGCTTGGACGCGGGGGTGTTCTCGAGGTCCCACAGCTCCTTCTCGAGGAACTGCGAGTCCTGCGGGTGGATGCCCAGGTCGTCGTCGTAGAGGATGTGCATCGCCTCGGCCGCGGTCGCCCACTCGAGGATCTCGTCCTCCTGCAGGTCGAGCCGCTTCACCATCCGCTTGTATGCTTCGGAGTCCGCTCCCGCATCCGGCGCGTCTGGCGCACCGCCGCGCGCAGGTTCGCGCGGCCCATGACGTTCGTGAACAGGTTGTCGTTGACCACCGTGGTGTACTCGTCGGGCCCGGTCACACCGTGGATGTGGAAGGTCTCCGACGCCCCGCCGTGCCCGCGCCAGAAGCCGAGGTCGGCCCACATCCGCGCGGTCTCGACCAGGATGTCGATGGCGCCGCGGGAGAGGAAATCCTCGTCGCCGGTGGCGGACACGTACTGCGAGAGCGCGTGCGAGATGTCGGCGTCGATGTGGTACTGCGCCGTTCCGGCCGCGTAGTAGGCCGAGGACTCGAGGCCGTTGATGGTGCGCCACGGGAACAGCGCGCCACGCTGGTTGAGCTCGATCGCGCGCTCGCGGGCTGCCGGCAGCATGCCCTGCCGGAAGCGCAGCGCGTTACGGGCCACCTGCGGCGAGGTGTAGGTGAGGAAGGGCAGCACGTAGATCTCGGTGTCCCAGAAGTAGTGCCCGCCGTAGCCCGAGCCCGACACACCCTTCGCCGCGATGCCGCCACCGTCGGTGCGGGCGGTCGACTGCGCGAGCTGGAACAGGTTCCAGCGGATGGCCTGCTGCACGTCGGGCTGGCCGGCCACCACGATGTCGGAGCGCTCCCAGAAGTCGTCGAGCCACTCGCGCTGGCGCTCGAACACCTCCTCGATCGGCGACTCGCGGATGCGGTCGAGCGTGCGGTTCGCGCGGTCGGCGAGCTCGGTCGTGGGCACGGTCGACGAGGTGTGGTACGCCAGCGTCTTCACCAGACGGATGCGCTGACCCGCCTTCGCGTGGATGCGGTAGACGTGCTTCGCGATGTCGTCGTCGATCTGCTCCGTCTCGTCCCAGTCGTTCTCGGTCTCGAGGTGGTGCTCGGCGCCGACCGCGATCGTCATGCCCGAGTTCGCCGTGCGGTAGCCCAGCACGTAACGCCCTTCGTGCACCCACTTGAACCGGGGCAGCAGCACCCGGTCGCCGAACCCGGAGGCCTTTCGCGGGTCGGCGATGGCGCCGCCCGCCGCGACCGCGCTGCCACCGCCGTTGCCGCCGACTCCCGCCGCCGAGTACTCGTCGACGCGGTCCTGCCGGTTGAGGATCTGGCTCGAGATGAGCACCGAGGCATCCGCATCGAGCATCGTCACCTCGTAGTCGATGACGGCGAGATGGCGGTCGGTGAACGACACCAGCCGTCGCGACCGGATGAGCACCCGCTTCCCCGAGGGCGTGCGCCACTCCACCACCCGCTCGAGCACGCCGGTGCGGAAGTCGAGGCGGCGGGAGTACTCGATCGTGTCGGCATCGGCCACCACGAACGGTTCGTCGTCGACGTAGAGGCGGATGACCCGGGCATCCGGTGCGTTCACGATGGTCTGGCCGACGCGCGCG
Organism: Corynebacterium-like bacterium B27; assembly: GCA_000333435.1. GTDB lineage: Bacteria > Actinomycetota > Actinomycetes > Actinomycetales > Microbacteriaceae > Herbiconiux. Next base: position 7,740 of record BADC01000971.1, read on the forward strand.
AAGCCGTAGGCCTCCTCGGCGTGCCGGATGGTCCAGGTGTCGTGGAAGCCGTTGATGAAGGTGCCCTCGGCGTGGGCCTTGTGGCCCTCTTCGAAGTTGCCGCGGAGGCCGAGGTAGCCGTTGCCGATGGCGAAGAGCGTCTCGGTGCGGCCCTGGGTCGACGTGTGGAACTCGGCCTCGGTGAGCGCCCACTCGTCGAGCGGGAACTGGGAGCGGTCGAGCGGGTCGGAGGCGATCGGATTCATGGGCTTCTTCTCGGACGAGGAGGACGCGGTCGGTCGATGCTAGCGAAAGCGGCGGCGCGGCGCAGGTTCAGCGCAGCGCCGGGGTGAGTTCGTCGAGGTCGGTGACCACGATGTCGGCTCCGGAGTCGAGCAGCTCCTGCGCGCCGACGCCGCGATCGACGCCCACGACGAGGCCGAAGTCGCCGTCGCGGCCCGCCTGCACGCCGGAGTGCGCGTCCTCCACCACGACGCACTCCTCGGGTGAGAGCCCGAGCAGCTCTGCGGCGCGCTGGTACGTGTCGGGTGCGGGTTTGCCGGGGAGGTGCTCGGCCGCGGCCACCTCGCCGTCGACGATGACCTCGAAGCGGTCGCGGATGCCCGCTGCCTCCAGCACTGCCACCGCGTTGCGGGAGCTCGACACCACCGCCACCTCGTAACCGGCGTCGAGGGCGGCGGTGAGGAAGTGGAGGGAGCCCGGGTAGGGCGCGATGCCGTGCTCGGCGAGCTCGGCCGCGAACTCGCCGTTCTTGAGGTTGCCGAGGCCCCACGCGGTGGGGCCGCCGGGGGCGTCGTCCGGGGTGCCGAGCGGCAGCTCCAGGCCTCGCGAGGCGAGCATGGAGCGTACGCCGTCGACCCGTGGCTTGCCGTCGATGTGGAGGTAGTAGTCGTCGACCGTGTAGGGCGCGGCGCCGTGCTCGGCGAGATAGCCGCTGAACAGGCGCTCCCAGGCGCGCATGTGCACCTCGACGGTCGGAGTGAGCACGCCGTCGAGGTCGAACAGGATGGCCTGGGCCGTGGCGAGACGGCTTGCATCGCGAGTGACGGTGGAAGTCATACCCCAACGCTAATCGCTCCCCGTGAACGTCGTGTCAACGCGGTGTTTCCATCGCTGTCGGGCGAGCATCCTGAAATGAGGTAAAGTCATGCACTGCGATGGGTCGGGCCATTGAGATGAAGGACCTGATTCATGTTCACCACCCATCGAAACGCCTTGATGCGCATCGCCGCCGGTCTCGCCCTGGCCGGCGCTCTGGTCGGCGCCGGCGTCTCCGGGGCCAGCGCGATGCCACATTGCTCGAGCGATTCCGACGTTCCCGCCTGCACCGCACCGACCCCGAAGCCCTCGACGACTCCCAGCGTGGATGACGCCACGTCCGCCCGCTTCAGTCCTGACTGGTCAGTGCGTAACGCCTTCATGGTCGTCGTGCAGAACGTGCCGCCGAGCGCCGTGTCAGGCCTCGCGTACGGTGACCTCAGCCGGTATCACGCGTCCATCAGCTGCACGAATGGCATCTACATGTCCTCGCCGCTCACGGTGGGTGGCGTGTACGCGCCCACTCTGTGGTTTCAGGCGTGGACCTCGCCCGGCGTCTCTCCGGGGTCGTGTCTCGCGACGGTCTGGGACAAGTCGACCTTGGCAGTCGCCGCATCGAGCGTCGTGAGCTCGACCGGCGGCCCCGACGGCACGTCGTGGTTGGTGACCTTCGACTAAGAGCACGGCGCGACCGCCGGGCGCCGAAGTAGGCTGAGTTCGGCAGAGAGGGCTCAGATGCACGGTGAATACAAGGTGCCCGGCGGGAAGCTGGTGGTGGTGGATCTCGACGTGGTCGAGGGGCGCATCCGCAATTTCCGGCTGGCCGGCGACTTCTTCCTCGAACCGGATGACGCGCTGCCGCTGATCGATCAGGCGGTGAACGGGCTGGCGGCCGACTCCGACGCGGCGACCATCGCGGCCGCGATCTCGGCGGCCCTGCCGGCTGGCGCGGTGCTGCTCGGGTTCTCGCCCGAGGGGGTGGCGGTCGCCATCCGGCGCGCGCTGGCATCGGCGACGAGCTTTTCCGACTACGACTGGCAGCTCATCCACTCCGGCCCGGAGACGCCGCAGATGCAGCTCGCGCTCGACGAGGTGCTGGCGAACGAGGTCGGCGAGGGCCGGCGCGGCCCGACCCTCCGCATCTGGGAGTGGAACCAGCCCGCCGTGGTGATCGGCAGCTTCCAATCGGTGAAGAACGAGGTCGACCTCGACAACGCCGCCAAGTACGGCTTCGAGGTGGTGCGCCGCATCTCCGGCGGCGGTGCCATGTTCATGGATGCGGATGCCGTGGTGACCTACTCCATCTACGCCCCGGCCGCGCTCGTGCAGGGCATGAGCTTCGCCGACTCCTACGCGTTCCTCGACGAGTGGGTGATCCAGGCGCTGAAGTCGCTCGGCATCGAAGCGGTCTACCAGCCCCTCAACGACATCTCGTCGGCGAAGGGCAAGATCGGCGGTGCCGCCCAGAAGCGGCTCGGCAACGGCGCCGTGCTGCACCACGCCACCATGAGTTACGACATGGACGGCGAGAAGATGACCGAGGTGCTGCGCATCGGCCGCGAGAAGATGAGCGACAAGGGCACGAAGTCGGCCGCGAAGCGGGTCGACCCGCTGCGCAGCCAGACCGGGCTCTCGCGCGGCGAAATCATCGACCGCCTGATCGCCACCTTCACCGCGCTCTACGGCGCGACCCCCTCCGAGATCACACCGGACGAGCGCGCGGCGGCCGAAGCCCTCGTGACCTCGAAGTTCAGCACCCCCGAATGGATCGGACGCGTCCCGTGACGACGAACAGCGACCTTCCCGTCTTCACCGTCGAGAGCCTCGAAGCGGTGCCGAGCCTCGACCTGCCGTCGTTCGGGCGAGCGGATGCCTACGAGCTCGGCACCATCGCCGCCGAGCTCATCCGCGAGCGCGGGCTCGACCTGGCGGTCGACGTCGTGCTCGAGGGCGACCTCGTCTACCGCGCGAAGATCGGCGCGGGCACCGGCCCGGGAAACGATCCGTGGCTGGCCGGGAAAGCGGCGGTGGCCTGGTACTTCGGCGTTCCGTCACTCCTGGTGCGCCGACGGCACGAGCAGGCGGGAACGCGGTTCGAAGACATCGTCGACCCCAACATCGACCACTCGGTGATGCGGGCGCACGGCGGTTCGATCCCGATCTTCGCCGAGGGCACGCCGGTGGGCACCATCACGGCATCGGGCGAGCCGGATGTCGTCGACCACCAGCTCGCGGCCGACGCCGTCGCCGCGTTCCGCGCCCGTCGCTAGCCGCTAGCCGCGGTCGACGAGCTCCTGGTAGTCGGGGTGCGCGTCGATCCAGTACGACACGAAGCTGCACTGCGGCACGACGGCCAGCGCGCCGACCCGCACGTCGTCGAGCGCGCCCTGTACGAGCTGCGAGGCGACACCGTTGCCCCGCCGGCGCGGGTCGACCTCGGTGCGCGTGAACACGATCGAGTGGCCGACCAGGTGGTAGTCGGCGAACCCCACCAGCTCGTCGTCGAGAGTGATGGTGTAGCGGTTCTGCGCCTGTTCGTTGCGGATCTCGGCGCGGGTCTCGGTGTTCATCGAGCCCGAGAATACGCCGCGTGCCTGGGGACTGCCACAATTGCAGGGTGCCCGTCGCCGATTCGCCCCTCGCCGCCTTCGACGCGGCGGCCCGGGGCGAAGGCCTCGTGTACCACGCCGACAATCTGACGGTTCTGCCCGCGTTCGCCGACGCATCCTTCACCGTCATCTACCTCGACCCGCCGTTCAACACCGGGCGGCAGCAGGTGCGCCGCTCGTCGACCGCGACCCGGGCGACGGCTGCGGCGGCCGACCCGGATGCACCCCGCACCCCCGGCCGCATCACCGGCTTCAAGGGCCAGGCCTACGACCGCATCAAAGGCGACCTGCTGAGCTACGACGACCGCTTCGACGACTACTGGGAGTTCCTCGAGCCACGCATCGTCGAGGCCTGGCGGCTGCTCGCCGACGACGGCACCCTCTACCTCCACCTCGACTACCGCGAGGCGCACTACGCGAAGGTGCTGCTCGACGCCCTCTTCGGCCGCGAGAGCTTCCTCAACGAGATCATCTGGGCCTACGACTACGGGGCCAAGTCGACCAAGCGCTGGCCCACGAAGCACGACACCATCCTCGTCTACGTGAAGAGCCCGAGCGGGTACTACTTCGACTCGGCGACCGTCGACCGCGAGCCGTACATGGCGCCCGGGCTCGTGACCCCGGAGAAGGCGGCGGCCGGCAAACTGCCGACGGACGTCTGGTGGCACACGATCGTGTCGCCGACGGGCCGCGAGAAGACCGGGTATCCCACCCAGAAGCCCGAGGGCATCCTGCGCCGCATCGTGCAGGCGTCCAGCCGCGAAGGCGACTGGGTGCTCGACTTCTTCGCGGGGAGCGGCACCACCGGTGCGGTGGCAGCCGCGCTCGGGCGCAACTACGTGCTGATCGACCAGAGCCCGGATGCGGTGGACGTCATCAGGCGGCGGCTTCCGGGGGCCGAGTTCCGGTAGCCCGAGCGCCGCCGCCGGCCGACAGACGCCCCCTACGCCTCCGCGCGCAGGTGCGCGAGCGCTGTTACCGACGCCGCACGGATGTGCAGCGCGCACAGCGCCGACGCCGCGTGCGCATCCCGCCGCCGCACCGCGTCGACGATGGCACGGAGCTCCCGCACCACTTCGAGCGGCCGGCCGGACTCCGACAGCGAGGTGGCGCGCAGCACCTGCACCCGCGCCTGGATGCTCTCCAGCAGTTGCTGCAGCGCCGCGCTGCGGGCACCCTCGATGAGCACCACGTAGAACCTGTCCTTCGCCCGAAGCACGTCGCGCACCGCGGTGGTGGCGGTGGTGACCGACTCGAGGTAGTCGACCGCGCCGGTGAGCCGCTCGACCTGCTCGTCGGTGGCGCGCTCGACGAAGCGCTGCACCACGAGCGACTCGAGCGACGCGCGCACCTCGTAGAGGTCGATCGCGTCTTCGAGAGAGGGCGCGGCGACGATGGCGCCCTTCTGCGGCACCACCGTCACGAGGCCCTCGGCCGAGAGCTCGCGGATGGCCTCGCGGATGGTGGTGCGCGAGACGCCGAGGCGCTCCATCAGTTCCCGCTCGACCAGGCGTTGCCCGGGTTGCAGCGAGAAGTCCATGATCGCCTGCCGGATGGAGTCGGTGACCTGCTCGCGCAGCGGCGCGGCGACCCGGCCGAGGGGCACGGCGTCCCACGACCCGGACAGCGAGTTGGGCGTCGTCACGATGTGCCTCCTCGAATCCCCAGCGGGCCGGCGGCCCACCCCCAGTGCTCTCGGCGATCAGGTATGAGAATCAGCTCCCCTCGACCGGGCGCGGTGCCGCGGAACGGGGGCGCGCCCGGGACCCGGTGGCCGCCACCCATCTTGCCACTTCGGTGTGGTCGGCCGTGGCAGGCAGCTTCGTGGCGGCTTCGGCCCAGAGATCGACGGCGCGCGAGCCGAGTTCGTGCGGGGCATCCGTCGATTCGGCGAGGCCGACCGCGATCTTCATGTCTTTGAGCATGAGGGCGAGCCCGAAACCGGAGTCGTAGCTGCCGGGGAGCACGAACTTCGGCCACTTCGCCTCGGTCGAGCCACTGCGCCCGCTCGAGCCGTTGAACACGGTGAGCATCACCTCGGGGTCGAGGCCGAAGGCCACTCCGGCCTCCATCGCCTCGGAGGTGGCCCAGAGGTGCGTGGCCGAGAGCAGGTTGTTGAGCGCCTTGACGGCGTGGCCCGAACCCACCGGTCCGGTGCGCACCGGCTTGCCGAGCTCGCGCAGCACCGGCACGGCACGCTCGAACCCCTCGTCGTCGCCGCCGACCATGATGGTGAGGGTGCCGGCCACCGCTCCGCCCACGCCGCCGGAGACCGGTGCATCGACGAGCGTGGCGCCGTGCTCGGCCAGTGTCTCCGCGAGCGCACGGGTCGCGAGCGGCTCGGAGGAGCTCATGTCGACGATGACCCGCCCTGCCACCGCATCGGCGGCGATCAGCGTGTCGACCACCGACTGCACGATCGCCGAGTTGGGCAGCATCAGCACCACGATGGCGGCACCCTTCGCGGCCTCGGCCGCCGATTCGCTGCCGTGCGCGCCG